>JBDTMR010000119.1:0-5070 GCA_039934175.1 Sphingomicrobium sp. | reverse complement strand
GGCAATGCATCCAAGGAAACGGCGGGCTAGCATGGTCGCGGCGGCTTAGCGGGGCGACCTCGCGGCGGCAACATAGATGCGCAAGCGGCTTGAAGGCGCTCCGACGCCTCGCTATCGGCCCTTGCCATGTCCGTAACCGAAAAAGAGGTGCGCCACGTCGCGAAACTCGCCCGCCTTGCGCTGGGCGAGGAAGAAATCGCGAAGATGGTGCCAGAATTGAACAATATCCTGGGCTGGGTCGAACAGCTTGGCGAGGTCAACACCGATGGCGTCGAACCGCTGACCGCCGTGATCGACAAGAAGCTCGTCCTTCGCGAGGACGTGGTGAATGCCGATCCGCTGACCGGTGGCAATATCCGCGACGACGTGCTGAAAAATGCGCCTGATGCGCAGCATGGCTTTTTCGCGGTGCCGAAGGTGATCGAATAGTCATGATGCCGAGAGCAATGAAAGCGGCGCGCAGCAAGCGTCATTGGTCGAGAGACAGCTTGGCCCGGCCGACCTGCGACGCAGGATCGACGACGCGAATTTACTTCGCGGCGGGAGACATGGAATGAGTGATCTCACCAGCAAGACGATCGCCCAGTTGCGCGATGGTTTCCGCAATGGCGACTTTAGCGCCCGCGAAATTGCCGACGCCTTCAACAGGAGCGTCATCGAAGGCCGCGCGCTCAATGCATGGACGGTCGAAACGCCGGAGCTTGCGCTTCAGGCCGCGGATGTGGCCGACAAGGCGCGGCAGAGCGCGGAATTGCTGCCACTCAGCGGCATTCCGCTCGGCATCAAGGATTTGTTCTGCACCGAGGGTGTGGCAAGCACGACGGCGAGCAAGATCCTCAAGGATTTCAAGCCGACCTACGAAAGCACCGTCAGCGGCAATTTGAAGCGCGCGGGTGCTGGCATGCTCGGCAAGCTCAACATGGACGAGTTCGCGATGGGCTCATCGAACGAGACCAGCGCCTATGGCCCGGTCATTTCGCCATGGCGCCGCAACGACGGCGGCAATGCCGCGCTGACTCCGGGCGGAAGCTCGGGCGGGTCGGCGGCGGCGGTTGCTTCGGGCATGGCGCCCGGCGTGACCGGCACGGACACCGGCGGATCGATCCGCCAGCCCGCAGCCTTCGTCGGGATCAGCGGGATCAAGCCGACATATGGCCGGTGCAGCCGCTGGGGCGTCGTCGCTTTCGCAAGCTCGCTCGATCAGGCCGGACCGATGGCGAGGGACGTCCGCGACTGCGCGATCATGCTGGAAAACATGTGCGGCTACGACCCTAAGGACGCGACCAGTCTGGACCTGGCGGTGCCGCAGTGGGAATCCGGATTATCTAGCGATCTCAGGGGCAAACGCGTCGGCATTCCCAAGGAATATCGAATTGACGGCGTTCCGGACGAAATCAACGCGATCTGGGACCGTGGCATCGAATGGCTGCGCGATGCGGGGGCGCAGATCGTCGAGATATCGCTGCCGCATACAAAATATGCGCTGCCGACCTATTACATCATCGCGCCGGCCGAAGCCTCGTCGAATCTCGCCCGCTATGACGGCGTGCGCTACGGGATTCGCGAAACGCCCGAAGGCGGCAACCTCGACGCAATGTATGCCGCAACCCGTGCCGACGGCTTCGGTACGGAGGTAAAGCGCCGGATCATGATCGGCACGTACGTTTTGTCGGCGGGGTTCTATGACGCCTACTTCACCAAGGCCCAGAAGGTCCGCACCCTGATCAAGCGCGACTTCGCCGAAGCGTTCGAGAAATGCGACCTCATCCTGACCCCGACCGCGCCATCGGCGGCGTTCGGACTGGGCGAAAAGACGAGCGATCCGCTGGCGATGTATTTGAACGATGTCTTCGCGGTCCCCGCCAGCCTCGCGGGGCTGCCGGCGATGAGCGTTCCGGGCGGGCTCGACGGGCAGGGGTTGCCCCTCGGCCTGCACCTGATCGGCAAGGAACTTGATGAGCAGACGGTGTTGAACGCCGGCCTCGCCATCGAGGAACGCGCCGGATTTACGCATCGAGCGGAGAAGTGGTGGTGAGCGACTATCGGATCAAAGGCGCCACCGGCGATTGGGAGGTTGTGATCGGCCTCGAGGTTCATGCTCAGGTCGTGTCGAACTCAAAATTGTTCAGCGGAGCCGCCACTGCTTTCGGCGCCGAGCCCAACACGCAGGTTTCGTTGGTCGACGCCGCGATGCCCGGGATGCTTCCGGTGCCCAATGCCGAGTGCATCCGTCAGGCGGTGCGGACCGGCATGGCGATTGGCGCGCAGATCAACAAATATTCGCGTTTCGACCGCAAGAATTATTTCTACGCCGACCTTCCGCAGGGCTACCAGATTTCGCAGCTTTACCATCCGCTTATCGGCGAGGGGTCGCTGACTGTCCTGACCGACGAGAAGGACGAGGGCAGCGCCGTCACCATCGGCGTCGAGCGGATCCATGTCGAACAGGATGCGGGCAAGCTGATGCACGATCAGCATCCGACGATGAGCTACGTCGATCTCAACCGGTCGGGCGTCGCATTGATGGAAATCGTGTCGAAACCCGACATGCGCTCGCCCGCGGAGGCCGGGGCCTATGTCCGCAAGTTGCGGTCGATCCTGCGCTACGTCGGAAGTTGCGACGGCAACATGGAAGAGGGCTCGATGCGCGCTGACGTCAACGTCAGCGTGCGCAAGCCGGGGGATGAGTTCGGCACCCGCACCGAGACCAAGAACGTCAATTCGGTCCGCTTCGTGATGGCGGTGATCGAGCATGAAGCGCGCCGCCAGGTCGAGTTGATCGAGGATGGCGGAACCGTCGTGCAGGAAACCCGCCTCTACGACCCCGACAAGAACGTCACGCGGACGCTTCGGTCGAAGGAAGACGCGCACGATTATCGCTACTTCCCCGATCCCGATCTTCTGCCGCTGGAATTGGACGACGCATTTCTGGACGAGTGCCGTCATTCGCTTCCCGAATTGCCCGATGCCAAGCGAAAGCGCTTCGAAGCGATGGGAATCACGCCCTACAACAGTGCGGTGCTGACCGCCGAAGTCGAAACGGCGCGCTGGTTCGATCAATTGCTCGGTGCGGGCGTCCCGGCCGCACAGGCCGCCAATTGGGTGACGGGCGAATTGTTCGGTGCGCTCAATCGCCTGGGCCGGTCCATCGACGACAGCCCGATTAGCCCGGCCGCCGCCGCAGAACTGCTTTCGCTGGTCGCGGACGGTACGATTAGCGGCACGATCGCCAAGAAAGTCTTCGAACTGATGCTGGACACCGGCGACGGGGCGGGCGCGATTGTCGAGCGCGAAGGGCTGAAGCAGACCAGCGACACCGGCGCGATCGATACGGAGATTGACAAGATCCTGGCCGCCAATGCCGACAAGGTCGAGCAGTATAAGGCGGGCAAGGAGGCCCTGTTTGGTTTCTTCGTCGGCCAGACGATGAAGGCGATGCAGGGCAAGGCCAATCCGGGCGTCGTCAACGAACGATTGCGGGCGAAGCTGAACAGCTGACCGCGACCATGCGGGGGCGAAGGAGAGAGTGAAATGAAGCTGTTGGGATCCTTCGCCGCTGTGACCGCCCTTGTCGCGATGCCGGTATCCGCCGCGCAGGCACCTCAGGCGCCGCCGAAGCTGCTGATCGCGATTTCAGTCGATCAGTTTTCGGCCGATCTGTTCGACTCCTATCGCCCTTATTTCACCGGCGGGCTGGCGCGGATTGCGTCGGGGACAGTGTTTCGCAACGGGTATCAGAGTCATGCCGCGACCGAGACTTGTCCGGGTCACTCGACCCTGCTGACCGCCTGGCACCCCTCGAAGACCGGAATCGTCGCCAATAGCTGGGTCGACCAGTCGATCGGGCGCGAGGACAAGACGGTCTATTGCGCCGAGGACGAGACCGTTCCGGGATCGACATCCACCGCTTACACCGTCTCGGCCAAGCATCTCGATGCACAGACGCTCGGCGACCTGATCAAGAAGGCATCGCCAGCCAGTCGCAATGTCGCCGTTGCCGGTAAGGATCGCGCGGCAGTGATGATGGGCGGCCGCGCGGTCGACCAGCGCTGGTATTGGGATGGCAAGACCTTTGCCTCCGACAACAAGGCCGCAAAGGTGCCGGCGAGCGTGACAGCGTTCAACGCTGCGCTTGAAAAGGCCTTGGCCCAACCGCGCGAAGCCATGACGCCGCCAGCATTCTGCGCCGGCAAGGACGAGGTCTATGCGGTCAGCCCGACCCTCAGCGTCGGCAACGGTCGCTTCACGCGCAAGGCGGGCGACACCAGCGAATTCCGCCGCTCGCCGGACTTCGACGGCGCCACGCTGGCGCTGTCGGCCGCGCTGATCAACGAGCTTGGCCTTGGTAGAGGGGCCGCGACCGATGTCTTGTCGGTCGGCCTCAGCGCCACCGATTATGTCGGCCATGCTTATGGCACCGGCGGCATGGAAATGTGCCTGCAGATGGCGGCGCTCGATCTCCAGCTCGGCTCATTCCTGGCGACGCTCGACCGTAACGGCCTGGATTATGCGGTCGTCCTGACCGCCGACCATGGCGGCCTCGACATTCCCGAACGCCTTAGCGATCGCGGCGTGGCGGACGCGGCGCGGGTCGATCCGGCGCTGGTCGCGAGCGAGGTCGGCAAGCGGATCGGCGGATTGCTCGGGCTCGGCGGACCGGTCATCCTGGGTTCGGGCGCATCAGGGGAATTTTGGATCAGTACGAAGCTCGCGCCGGCCGATCGCAAGCGGGTGCTCGATATGGCGCTGAAGACCTACCGTGCTCATCCCCAAGTTTATGCGGCGGTTCCCAAATCGCAGGTCGCGGCAACGCCGATGCCGGGCGGCGATCCGCGTGGCTGGACCGTGCTGCAGCGACTCCGCGCGTCGTTCGATCCGAAACGCTCGGGTGACTTCATGGTCGTGCTGAAGCCAAATATTACGCCGATCCCGGCGCCTTCGACGGGCTATGTTTCAACGCATGGCAGTCCGTGGGATTACGATCGCCGAGTCCCGATCATCTTTTGGCGCAAGGGAATGGCGGGGAGCGCTCGCAACGACTGGGCCGATACCGTCGACCTGATGCCGACG
>JBDTMR010000118.1:0-5094 GCA_039934175.1 Sphingomicrobium sp. | reverse complement strand
CCTGACTTTCGAAACTGCCGACCATCTGGTTGTACGCGGCATTGGCGGTGGAAAGGTTCTTGCCGACCCGCTCCATATGCTGAGCCATCGTCGCAAGGCGCGAATGCAACTCCTTGCCTAGGCTCGCGATTTCTTCAGCCGCTTCGTTCAACTTTTCCTGGCGCCAGACGCTTGCCACGGTTCGTGCAATGGCGACCAGATTGGTTGGGGTGGCGAGCAACACCTTGCGCTCGAATGCCCATTCCCAAAGCAGATGATCCTGCTCCAGCGCGGCGGTCAGGAAATGCTCACCGGGGATGAACATCACGACATAATCGGCGGCATCGCCGAATTGGGCCCAGTAATTCTTCGATCCCAATTGCTGAGCGTGATTGCGAAGCGACGCGACATGGGCGTTGAGGTGCGACTTGCGGCGCTCGTCATCGACTTCTTCCGACGCGTCGAGAAAGGCGTTGAGCGAGCATTTGGCGTCGATGACCAGTTTCCGGCCCCCAGGCAGATTGACGATCACGTCGGGGCGCAGCCGCCCGTCTTCGGTATTGACGCTGACTTCGGTGGCAAAGTCGGCATATTCAATCAATCCGGCCTGTTCGAGAACGTTGCGCAGGCTCTGTTCGCCCCAACGCCCGCGCGCCTTGGGCGATGAGCGTAATGCATTGACGAGGTTGCGGGTCTCGTCACGCACCCGCCCCTGACCTTCGCGAACCTGGTCGATGACCGCTTTCAAACCGGAATATTGGTCGACCCGCTCCTTTTCTACCCGCTGGAGCCCTTCCTCGTAGCGTTTCAGCGTCGCTTCCACCGGCTGAAGCAGATTCTGCAACTTGGCCTGCGAATTCTTGTCAGCCTCGGTGAATCGCTCACCGGCCTTTTCGAGGAAATCCTTGTGCGCCTTTTCAAGCAGTTGATCGCCAACCGCACGCATCTGGGCGATCAGCGAATCTTTCGATTCCTGTAGATCCTTCATCCGGACGTCGAAGTTGCGTGCATCGGCGTGAAGGGTCGCAAGCTCTCGCGCGGTGACGTCATGCGCCGAACGGATCCGTTCGACTTCAACGCGTGCCGTGTCGCGTTCGTCGCGCACCCCGTCGAGTTGCAGTCGAAGCGCCTCGGCCGTCGCCTTCCCTTTCTCTCCGCCGCGAACTCCGATCAGCCAGCCGAGCGCCAGCCCCACGATCAAGGCCAGAAAACCGACGAGCAGGAAGGTCAGATTCACGATCATCTCCGCGCAGAACGAAATGAGAACCTAAGCGCGGTTCGCCGCCTGCTCAAGTGACAATCTGCCGTTCAATGACCTGTTTGCTTTCCCGGTCGAGAACGAAATATCGATCGAGGAAAACCCCGAGGGCAGTCAGTTCGACAAATGCCCTGCATTCGGTCTCGGCAGAATCTGGATTGCCCGAGAGGAAGCCATCGACGCCGCGGGCCCAGCGCCTTCGCAGCTCCGACATCGTCTTGCCAGGCATCAATGCGCGCAGCCGCGATACCCGGTCGCGTGCCTCGTCGATCAATGCTCGGGCTTGATCTTTATCGACGTCGCCCGCCAGATATCGATCAAGCAATCGGCAGCGATAGGAGACACACGCCGACGGCCGATCCGGATAGATGCTGCACCGATTTCCTTCGAGTTTCGGGCAGGGCTGACCGAAGGTCGGCCTTTCGTTGCGTTCCACCACGACGAACCCCAATTGCGTTGCGCGTTCGGCTTCGTGGCGTTCGAGCACCACATATCCGTGAAGAACTCCTCGGCAGCACATGCCGCATTCAAGACATAGCGCCGAGCCGTCGAGCGCATTACGAGAAATCTCCATCAACGGACGCTATCGCACCGTCCCGAACTTGCCTAGGAAGAAGGGCATCAGGTCCGTTTACTCGGTGCAAAGCTAGGGAGCCCACATGTCCATTCGCAAGATGATCTCGTTCCACCCCGACGTCGTGAAGTCGGGTCACGTCAATCAAGCGCTCGGCGATGCGGTCCATCACGCCATGTATTGCGCGAAAATGTGTCTGAGCTGCGCCGATGCCTGCGTTGCCGAGGCGATGGACATGAGCCAGTGCGTCCGGCTGTGCAGTGACTGCGCCGACGTCTGCGAAGCGACGACCCGACTTGGACTGCGCCGGACCGGATCGAACGAACATCTGCTGGTCGAAATGCTCGAGCTGTGCGCGCGTGCCTGCGAGGAATGCGCCGCCGAGTGCGAAAAGCATGACAACGACCATTGCCGCCTGTGCGCCACCATGTGCCGCGAATGCGCCGCCGATTGCCGCCGAGCCGCAGAATCGATCACACCTTCGAAATAAGTCTGACGTAGTGGCGGTCTGACCCGGTCAGGCCGCCCGTGCACCTCGCTCACGGCGGGTCTTCGCTAGCTTCTTGAGCACCATGTCGCGCTTCAGCTTCGACAAATGATCGATAAACAGGACTCCTTCGAGGTGGTCCATTTCGTGCTGGAGACAGATCGCCAGCAGACCGTCCATCTCTTCTTCATGCTGCTTGCCGTTTTCGTCCAGCCAGCGAGCACGGATGTGGTCGGGGCGCATGACCTCGGCATATTGATCCGGCACCGACAGGCAGCCTTCGGTGTAAGGCACTTCGCTGTCCGAGGTGGCGAGCACCTCGGGATTGATGAAGACCCGCGGTTCCCTCTTTACCGGGCTTTCGGGATTGTCCGGGTCTTCCGGTTCTTGCAAATCCATCACCAGCAGGCGTTTGGGAACGCCGACCTGGACCGCGGCCAGGCCGATACCGGGCGCATCGTACATGGTCTCGAACATGTCCTTGATCAGCGCGCGTGTGTCATCGTCGACCGTCTCGACCGGCGTGGAAATCTGCCGCAACATGGCGTCGGGCGTCTCGTAAATCTTCAAAATAGCCATGGCGGCGATTTAGTCTTTCGTGTCAGCGGGTTCAAGCGACCGGTCGGCGCGCGCGCAGCGCCTGGGCGAGCGTGCCTTCGTCGAGATAGTCGAGTTCGCCGCCGACCGGCAGGCCATGGGCGAGCTGCGTCAGGCGAATCGGGAATTTCTCCAGTCTTTCGGCGAGGTAGTGAGCCGTGGTCTGACCCTCCAGCGTCGCGTTCATGGCAAGAACGACCTCATCGATCCCGCCTGCGCCAATTCGCGCGATCAGGCGGTCGATGGTCAAATCTTCGGGCCGCACCCCTTCCAGCGCGCTGAGACGCCCGCCAAGCACATGAAATCGTCCCGGAAACAGGCGTGATCGGTCGAGCGCCCAGAGATCGGCGACTTCCTCGACGACGCAAAGCATCTTGTCGTCGCGGCGTGGATCGCGGCAGATGCTGCACGGGTCCGACGTATCGACATTGCCGCAAGTCGCGCAGGTCGACAGCGATTCGGACACCGCCTGCAATGCACCGAGCAGCGGCTCGAGCGCTGCCTCGCGTTTCTTCATCAAGTGCAGCACCGCGCGGCGCGCCGAACGCGGCCCCAAACCCGGAAGCCGGGCGAGCGCTTGAGTTAGCGCGTCGATCTGGTGCGATGCCATCGACAGGGGAGATAGGAATTTTCCGCGCGCTGGGCCATAGGCCGCGTCGATGCGCATCATTTTCATGGGTTCGCCGGACTTTTCCGTGCCGACGCTGGATGCCCTGGTGGCCGCCGGGCACGAGATCGTGGCCGTCTATACCCAGCCTCCCCGCCCCGCCGGGCGCGGCAAGTCGCTGCATTCGACGGCCGTCGAGCAGCGCGCCCGCGAACTGGGGCTCGATGTGTACAGGCCGAAGTCTTTGCGTGGCGAGGAAGCGCAAGCCGAATTCACCGCTCACCGAAGCGATGTTGCCGTGGTCGCGGCTTACGGGTTGATCCTGCCGCAGCCGATCCTTGATGCGCCAAGGCACGGTTGCCTCAATGTGCACGCATCCCTGCTGCCCCGGTGGCGCGGCGCTGCTCCGGTTCAGCGCGCGATCATGGCTGGGGACCGGGAGACCGGGATCACCATCATGCAGATGGAAGCAGGTCTTGACACCGGGCCGGTCCGCTTCCTGACGAAGCTCTCAATCAACGGGAACAATGCCGCGCAACTGACGGAACAATTGTCGCTTCTGGGTGCCGAGATGATGGTCGATGTGCTCTCGGACCTGGATAGTTATCCGCTCGTCACGCAGCCGGAAGCGGGCGTGACTTATGCCGCCAAGATCACCAAGGAAGAAGCGCAGATCGACTGGACCCGACCGGCGCACGAACTCCAGCGCCACGTTCAGGGCCTGGCGCCCTTCCCCGGTGCCTGGTTCGAATTCGCTGGCGAACGGATCAAGCTGCTCGAGGCCGAAACCAGCGACGAATATGGCGACCCCGGAGAAGTGATCGACGACCGCCTGACGATCGCATGCGGCGAAATGGCGCTTTGTGCGATGACCGTCCAGCGTGCCGGCAAGGGTATCATGCCGGTCTACGACCTGCTGCGTGGTTTCCCGATCCCCAAAGGAACGATCCTGCCGTGACTCGCTGGCGGTTGACGATCGAATATGACGGCGGGCCATTCTTTGGATGGCAGCGCCAGAATGATTCCCCGACCGTTCAAAGGGCGATCGAGGATGCACTCCGGCATATGACCGGTGAGGACGCCCGCGTCCATTGTGCCGGAAGGACCGATGCAGGCGTTCACGGGCTGGCGATGACGGCCCATGTCGATATCGCCAAACCCCTGACCGCCTTTCGACTGCGCGAGGCGGTGAACGCGCTGGTGCGGCCCGATCCGATTACTATTCTCGCCGCCGAGGAAGTGGCTGGCGACTGGCACGCTCGCTTTTCCTGCATCGAGCGGCGCTATCTTTACAGAATTTTGAACCGACGACCGCCACCGGCCCTCGATCGCGGGCGGGTCTGGCATATTGCCAAGCCGATCGACATCGCCGCGATGGTCGAAGGCGCAGCACACCTGATCGGACATCACGATTTCACGACATTCCGGTCGGTCCATTGTCAGTCGGACAGTCCGTTGAAGACGCTCGATCGACTAACCGTCGAGAAAGTCGATGGTGAGATCCATCTTCATGCCGCGGCACGAAGCTTCCTGCATCATCAAGTGCGATCGATGACGGGGTGTCTTGCGCTCGTCGGGCTGGGTCGGTGGTC
>JBDTMR010000117.1:0-5094 GCA_039934175.1 Sphingomicrobium sp. | reverse complement strand
ACCCAGCGCAGCCCGGTGGCGCGATCGGTGCCTTTATAATCGCCGAACAGCGTGATCGCGGCGGCCTGATTGGGCTGCAGCATGTAAAAGCCCGACGCGACGAACAGCAGGATCACCGGTGCCGCGACCGTCACCGCGATCGAAAGCAGATTGGCCTGGTCGCGCACAAGGGTGCTGATTCCCCAGACTTGCGCGACGATGGCGACCAACAGAACAATCAACGGCAGATAGCCGCTGGTGGTGGACGCGAGCCGTTCGCGGCTGGAATTCAGCGCGAAGTTCGAATCGGTCATGGTCATTCTCCCCATTTAATCTGATATCATATTTATATCGTTTCGGATGCGCGTCAACTGGAATCGGATTCAATCCCGCGCTAGGGCGCGAGGCATGACATGGTCCCTGATGATCCACGGCGGATGCGGCGCGATGCGCCCCGACAGCCTTTCGCCCGAAACCGAAGCACTTGCGCGCGCCGGGCTAGAGGCGGCGCTGGATGTCGGCGAACGCATGCTGGCCGATGGCGGCGCGGCGATCGACGCAGTCGAGGCGGTGGCGCGTGTGCTGGAAGAAGACCCGGCGTTCAACGCCGGGCGGGGCAGCGTGCTGACCGCCGAGGGAATCGTCGAGATGGACGCCGCGATCATGGATGGTCGCGACCGCCGGGCCGGGGCTGTGGCCGGACTGCGCACGACACGCGCGCCAGTCAGCGCGGCCCGCAAGGCGATGGAGGAAACCCCGCACATCCTGCTGACCTACGCCCAGGCCGATGCCTTCGCCGCCGAGCAGGGGCTGGAGCAGGTGGCCAATGATTTCTTCATCACTGCCGAACGCCAAGGCCAGCTCGACCGGATCATGGCGGCCGGCGGCAAGTTCGACACCGACATCAAATATGGCACGATCGGCGTGGTTGCGGTCGACACCCACGGCCATGTCGCCGCTGCCACCTCGACCGGCGGACTGACCGCCAAGCGCTGGGGCAGGATCGGCGATTCGGCGCTGATCGGGGCGGGCACCTATGCCGACGATCGCGCCTGCGCGGTCAGTGCGACCGGATTGGGCGAGGCTTTCATCCGGGCGGTCGCCGGGCACCAACTGGCGATGCGCATGATGTTGTCGGGTGAGCCGCTGCAGGAGGCGCTGGACGCCGTGCTGGCCGATGTCGGCGCGCTTGGCGGAACCGGCGGGCTGATTGCGGTGGCGCCGTCGGGCGAGACGGCGTGGGGCTTCACGACGCCGGGCATGTATCGCGGCTGGGTGAACGCCAGCGGCGAGCGCCAGGTTGCAGTCTACGAGGAGACGTCGGAGCGGTAGGGCAAAGCGGCGCGCGCCCACTCCATTTCCGCCGCAATCGCCGCGCGCTCTCGCACCAGGAAGTCGGCGACCGCCGAGCGAAAGGCGGGATCGGGAAGGAAGTGGACCGAGCGGGTAATGACCGGCTCGTAACCACGGGCCAGCTTGTGCTCGCCCTGAGCGCCGGCCTGGACGGTGGCGAGACCATGTTCGATCGCCCAGTCGATGGCACGGTAATAGCTCAGCTCGAAATGCAAATAGGGCACCTCTTCCCGCGCGCCCCAATAGCGGCCGTAGAGCGTGTCGGAGCCGACGACGTTGAGCGCGCCGGCGATCGGCTGTCCATCACGCAAGGCGAGAAAGATCAGCGCCGAATCACCGAGCATGGCACCGGCCTGGTCGAACCAGGCGCGGGTCAAATAGGGCTGGCCCCACTTCCGGCTGCCGGTGTCCTGGTAGAAGTGCCACATCGCGTCCCAATGCTCAGGCCGGATGTCGGCTCCGCGCAGGGTGAGGATGTCGAGGCCCTCGATGGCAGCGGCGCGTTCCTTGCGGATCGCCTTGCGCTTGCGACTGGCGAGGGTGGCGAGGAAATCGTCGAAGCAGGTGAAACCGCGATTGGGCCAGTGGAATTGCAGGCCGTGGCGGAGCAACCATCCGCGTGCCTCGGCAGCATCGGCATCCGCTTGGCTGCAAAAGGTGATGTGGGCAGAAGAGAACTGGTTCTGGCTGGTCACGGCTTCGATGGCGGGGAGTAGCGCCTGCGGATCGCCCAGCAGGCGCTTACCCGGGCAGGGCGTGAAGGGGACGGTGACCTGGAGCTTGGGGTAATAATCGCCGCCCGCGCGCTCCCATGCTTCGGCCCAGCCATGGTCGAAGACATATTCGCCCTGGCTGTGGGTCTTGAGGTAGGCCGGAGCGGCGCCGACGACCGATCCGCCACGCTCGGCGAGGATGGGGAGCGGGGTCCAGCCGGTGCCGGGACCGACGCTGCCGCTATCTTCGAGCAACGACAGGAAGGCGTGCCCGATCAGCGGGTCGGCGCCGACAAGACCGTCCCACATGGCGGGATCGAGATCGGCAACGCCGCGCGCGATCCGGGCAGTCAGTTCGGGTTCACGGTCGGCCATGGGATTCCCAGATGGCGGCGTCGGCGAAATGGCGCACCTGCGCGGCGTCGGCGGGCGTTCGCGAGGTCCAGCTATAAACCGGCAAGTGCTGCCGCGCGGCCGCGACCCAGGGACTTGGCAGCGCGGCGACATCGACGGCGAGGAACTGGGGATCGGCGAGCATCATGGCGAGCCAACGCTTGAAGGGCGTCAGACTATCCCGGACGACAAGGCCGCGGCGTACCGATGGAGCGTTGGTTTTCAGCCAGCGGGCTAGGCGCGGGTCGAAACTCATGATCCCGATCGGCCCACGATAGCCGTGAATCGCGCGCAGCACGGCAGGGCCGATCCCCCAGAATTGACCGCGCTCGACCTTCACTTCGACCAGGATCGGGACGCGTCCAGCGACCAAGACGAGCATCTGTTCGAGCAAGGGGATGGAAAAATTTCCGATGCGAAGATTGCCAAGATCGGCGGCGGTCGATTGCGCGACCGACCGGGAGGTTCCGGTCAGTCGTGCGGTATCGCCATCGTGAAATACGACCAACCGATTGTCTGCCGTCAGTCGGACATCGCATTCGATCCCGCAGCCGAGTTCGAGCGCTGCAGCGAAAGACGTAAGGCTGTTTTCGACGACGGCAGGAGCGCGGTGGAGCCCGCGATGGGCGAATCCGTCGCGCCCCGGCCAGAGCGGATCGGCCCCGCGCGAATCAGGACTTGATCGCGACGACCGCATCCACCTCGACCGCGACGCCAAGCGGGAGCACCGGAACACCGACCGCGCTGCGGGCATGGCGGCCGGATTCGCCGAAGACTTCCTGCATCAATTCGCTGGCGCCGTTGGCGACCTTGGGTTGATCGGTGAAATCGCCGGCCGAATTGACGAAAACGCCGAGCTTGACGATCCGTTCGACCCGGTCGAGCGAGCCGAGCGCTTTCTTCATCTGGGCGAGCAGCATGATTCCGCAGCGCCGCGCCGCGGCCTGGCCGTCTTCGAGGCTGACGTCTTCGCCGAGGCGGCCTTTGATCAGGCTGCCGTCTTCGGCGAAACTGATCTGGCCGCTGATATGGAGCAGGCCATTGGCCTCCACCGCTGGGACGTAGGACGCTACGGGTGCAGCGGCTTCGGGAAGGGCGATGCCGAGTTCGGCGAGGCGGTTTTCAATGCTCATGGCGCTGCGATTGGTCCTGTCGAGGTCGGAAATCAACCCTCGTTCCGGTAGACCGCAAAACCTGCCCAGCTCTGGGTCGTCGGCATCAATTCAAGCGCATTGATGTTGAGATGGGGCGGCAGCGTTGCGACCCACCACAGGGTTTCTGCAATATCGTCCGCGGTCATCGGGTCCATATCGGCATAAAGGGCGTCGCTGGCCTGCCGATCGCCGCCGTTGCGGACCAACGTAAATTCGGTCTCGACCATACCCGGTTCGATTGACGTCACGCGGACCCCGGTGCCTTGCAGGTCGCAGCGCAGTCCGAGCGAGAATTGGCGAACGAACGCCTTCGAACCGGCATAAACCGCGCCGCCCCTGTAGGGATAGGTCGCGGCGACCGAGGAAAGGTTGATCACCGCGCCCTTGCGATCGACCAGAGTCGGCAACAGCGCGCGAGTGATCGCAACCAAGCCTTCGATATTGGTATCGATGACGTTCGACAACGGATCCTGCTCGGCCTCCTGCATCACGCTCATCGGGGGGGCGAGCCCGGCGTTGTTGATCAGTAGGTCGACGCGCGAAAAATCGTCAGGCAACTGGTTCACGACCCGTTGCAGGTCGGCGACGTCACGCATGTCGGACACCACGGGCAGGAAGGCATCGCCGACCTCCGCCTTTAGCGCGTCGAGCCGTTCGCGGCGGCGGCCGGTGCCGATCACCTGCCACCCGCCGGCAATGAAGCGGCGGACGGCGGCTTCGCCGATTCCGGCGGTGGCGCCGGTGATGAACATGGTTTTCGTCATGGGTTCAGCCTTTCCAGGATCCAGTCGGTCGCATCGGGCCAGTGGTCGATGCGGACATGAGCGTGCTTGGCTGTCGGAACGGCGGGCGCAAGGCGCGGTTCCGACACCATGTGAAGTCGGTGAATGTCCGGGGCGTGCTTTGCGACCGAGGCGTGATGGACCGGAAGGTCGTCGACGAAGACCGCGCAGCTGGCACCATAACGTTCAACGATGGCGCGGGCCGGGACGCCCTTGCCGCCCTGGTTGGTGACGACTTCATGATGGATGCCGTGGCTCGCCAGTTGCGCGACCCGCCACGGATGGGCGTGATCGCCAAGATTGGTCAGAACGACGATGTCAGCGACCTCGCCGATCCGGCCGAGCGCCTCGATCGCGCCGGGCACGATCGTCTGACGGTGCATTTCTTCGCGAAAGAATTCGTCGAGCAACGGCCAGACATGGGCTTCCTCGACCTGCTCGCCAGTTGTCCGGACCGTCATCGCGCCGCCGAAATTGCCGCTTTCGAAGGCAAAGCGAATGCCGTGCGCCTCATCGAGCCACGCATCGAAATGCGCGACCATATGAAGCAGCACCTCGTCGCAATCGGTAATCAACAGGGGACGGTTCATGCTTCGAGCTCCCAGCGGACGGCCACCAGCGCCGCCGGCGCTATATCGATCGCCTCGGCGACTGCGACAAGATCCGGCTCGTGCGCTTCCAAAAACGCGAGGCAGGCCGCGAGCAGGCTGCGATCCTCGA
>JBDTMR010000116.1:0-5322 GCA_039934175.1 Sphingomicrobium sp. | reverse complement strand
GACCAGCACCTCGATCTGGAAGTCAAGCCACGCCAGCATCGCCTCGCGCAGGCTCATCACGCCCGGCGTGCGCGTCTTGTCCAGCACGTTGAGGTTCAGCGAAAACCGCACCTCCAGCTCGGTCAGCCGGTACAGGCTTTCCTCCAGCAACGCCGCGTCCACCGTCCGGCTGCGCGGTTCCAGAACGATGCGCAGATCCTCCGCGCTCTCGTCGCGTACGTCGGCCAGGATCGGCAGCTTCTTGTCCGCGATCAGCGTCGCGATCGCCTCGATCAACTTGCCCTTCTGCACCCCATAAGGGATCTCGCTGACCAGCAGGTGCCAGCCCCCGCCCTTCTCGACCACCTTCTCGATCTTCGCCCGCAACCGAAAACTGCCGCGCCCCGTCGCATAGGCCTGCGCAATCGCGCCCCGCCCCTCGACCAATACGCCGCCGGTCGGAAAATCCGGCCCGCCGACGAAGTCCAGCATCGCGGCATCCTCGGCATGCGGATTGTCGATCAGGTGCATCGCCGCATCGGCCAGTTCGGATACGTTGTGCGGCGGAATGCTCGTCGCCATCCCCACCGCAATCCCGCTCGCGCCATTGGCCAGCAAGTTGGGGAACAGCCCCGGAAACACCTCGGGCTCCTCGTCCTCGCCATTATAGGTCGGGCGATATTCGACCGTCCCTTCGTCCAGCCCGGCCATCAGCTGCATCGCCACCGCCGTCATCCGCGCCTCGGTGTAGCGGTAAGCGGCGGCATTATCCCCGTCGATGTTGCCGAAATTGCCCTGCCCGTCGACCAACGGATAACGAAGCGCGAAATCCTGCGCCAACCGCACCATCGCGTCGTAGACGGATTGGTCGCCGTGCGGATGAAACTTGCCGATCACGTCGCCGACCACACGGGCGGATTTCTTGTACGCCCCCGCCGGGTCCAGCTTCAGCGCCCGCATCGCCCACAACAAGCGGCGGTGGACGGGTTTTAGGCCGTCGCGCACGTCGGGCAGCGACCGCGCGGTGATCGTGGACAGCGCGTAGACGAGGTAGCGGTCGGCCAACTCATTCGCGAACGGGGAGTCGATTACGGAGGATTCGTCGATGGGCATGGGGATGGGGTTAGCGCGGAACCACCCGCGCCGTCACCCCGGCGTGGGTGGGGAGCGTGGTTTTTCTGTGGGTGAAACCCGCCTCAATAGGTCCGCAGCGCTTTTTGCTTCAGGAAGATCACATTGACCATCTGTATCTTGCGCTGCGCGTCGGCTGCCGGAGAATAATGCGTCCGTTTTGTTTCTCGGCAACTCATTGCGTTATTCATGACCGGCGCACGCAATTCCGTCCCGATTTCGGTGCACTGGATCACCGACCCGTCGGCGGAAACGCTCTGCTGGAAGGCCCGGCGGCTCAGCAATTTCTCGTTGGCCCCTTCGCCCAGCCCTTTCCAGAAAATCGTCTCGCCCGGAATCGACAGCATTTCGAAGCGCAATTCCCAATCGGCCAGACGCTCGACTCCCGCCATCACGCCCAGCATCTGCGCCGGCATCCGGATTTCGTCGCAAGGATCGGGCTCTTCCTCGTCGATCGGCATCCCTTCGGACTGCTCCCGGCGGCATCCGGCGGCGACGCCCTGCGCATCGAAATCGACGATCACGCGGTCGAACGTGTTGCCGAACGGCACCGGCACGACCGGTTCAAGTCGCCATGCAATCTTGCGTTGATACGTGCCTTTGACCGGTCGGCGCTTGCGGTCGAACGCGGGCACGAACCGCGCCTCGACCAGGAACAAAGCGCAGGTAGGCCCGGCCAGCTCGGGCGGCGGATTGCCGACGGTCTTGCAATGGGTCGCCAGCCCGCCTTCGTTGACGTCGACGACGACCGTCACATCCCCTTCGACTTCCCGATCCACCGCCAGTTCGGGATAATGGTTTTGCGTAAAGATTTGCCCCGCGTTCAGCAGTTGCGGATTGATCCCCCCGTCGCGCCGCAGCGCCCATTTCTCGATATCGCCCAGGAACGTCTCGACCGTAACCGTCCCCGGCGGCCCCTGCGGGATGCTCGACGGCGGCTGGCTGGTAGGCTGACCGGTGGCGGCGGATGCGGCGGACAGGGTCAGGGCGAGGATCGGGCGGGACAGGATACGCATGAGGCGGGTTTTGACGGAGGATGTTGGGGGTGTCGAGTGGGGGGGGGTGTGGGGGGTGTTCGCACGGCTACATAGCTCGCTGTCGAGAAGTTTCGCTTGGAGAAGTCGTCACGGAGTAAATCCGTGACGTCGAACGGGTTCGGTTTCACCGCCCCGTCGGCCGGGTCCTACAACACCCTCGTTCGCGCATAGGCTGGGAGATGAGCGGTGGCGGCTTCCTATCCCTTTGCGCGGTCCGTGGGGCTTGTCCGGCGCGGGGCGGGGGTAAGGCGGGGGTCGTTTGCGCGGGACGGGTCGTGAACTTCCTCCACTTCCGCGCCCCGCAGCGGCGCGGCAAGGGCGCGGTCGCCGGACGGCCCCGTCACCGTGAACATTCGGTTGGATCCGTGAACGTTCGCATGGCGGTCGCAGGTCGGCGGTGCGGGGTCGATTTCCAGCGACCGCAAAAGGGTGTAACCATACTGGAACCGGAACGATCATGTTCGCGTTCGCAGGACACTCATGATGTTCAACAGGCCCAGTCTGCGAGATCGAAGCAAGAAATCCGCCCACCTGGCGGAAATTGTCCGTTCGTCGACCGACGCGATCATTTCCAAGTCGCTCGAAGGCAAGATCATCAGCTGGAACGCCGCCGCCGAACGCATTTTCGGCTACAGCGCAACCGAAATGATCGGCCAGTCGATCCGCCGCCTGATCCCGCTCGAATTGCAGGGTGAGGAGGATGAGATTCTCGAACGCCTCCGCGCCGGCGAAATCATCACCAAGTTCGAAACCGTTCGGCTCCACCGCGACGGTCGTCTTGTCCCGATCGCGCTCACCGTCTCGCCGATCCGCGGTCCCGATGGCGCCATCGTCGGCGCGTCGAAAATCGCCCACGATCTCAGCGGCGAACAGGCCGTCCGCACCGAACATCGCGACAGGGATGTCCGCTTCCGGATGCTCGCCGACAATATGGATCAGCTCGCCTGGATCGGCAATTCCGCCGGTGCACTCTATTGGTACAACCAGCGCTGGTACGATTATACCGGTACCGATTTCGACACGATGCAGGGCTGGGGCTGGCAGAAGGTCCAGCACCCCGACCATGTCGACCGGGTCAACACCTTGTGGGCCAAGGCGCTGGCCAAGGGCGAAGGCTGGGAAGACACCTTCCCGCTGCGCGCCGCGGACGGCAGCTATCGCTGGTTCCTGTCGCGCGCCCACCCGATCCGCGACGACACCGGCACCATCACCCACTGGTTCGGCACCAACACCGACATCACCGACCGCCGCGAATATGAAGAGCGCATCCGGCTCCTGCTCGGCGAGTGCAATCACCGCGCCAAGAACATGCTCACCATGATCCAGGCGGTCGTCCATCGCACCGCAACGTCTGATCCCGACCTGGTCGAACGGCTGTCGCAGCGCATCGGCGCGCTCGGCGCGAACCAGGACCTGCTGATCCAGCGTGAATGGGTCGGCGCGCCGATCCGCGATCTCATCACCTCCCACCTCGCCTTTGCCGAAGATGTGCTTGGGCATCGCGTGACGCTGGACGGCCCGCCGCTCGATCTGCTTCCCCGTGCAGCGGAAACGATTGGCCTCGCCATCCACGAACTGACCACCAACGCCTGCAAATACGGCGCCCTTTCCACCGACAAGGGCGCTGTCGCCATCGCCTGGTCGGTCGAAGGCGATAGGAAAGGCAAGGATGCAGCCTTCCATCTTGAATGGATCGAATCCGGTGGCCCGCCGGTCGAACCGCCCAAGCGCAGCGGCTTCGGCACCATGCTGATCAAGCGCAACCCGGCGCGTGCGCTCAAGGCCCAGGTCGATTGCGAGTATTCCGCCGACGGCTTCCGCTGGTCTTTGGACTCCCCTCTAAGCTCCGTCAGTACCATCGGCCAGACGAACCTCGACGAATAGAAAAACGGCCCGGGTTTCCCCGAGCCGTCTTCCCGTCTTCCTGGGCCTTGCGGCCGTGGAATTGATTAGCCGCGTTCCGGCTCCGGCGGCGGAGGCGGCGGCGGCGGCGGCGGCGGGCACATCTCCGTCGCCAGGATCACGCTGCCATCCGGGCACGTCTGCGTCTCCGGTGGCGGAGGCGGCGGAGGTGGCGGCGGCGGTGGTGGCGGCGGCGGCGGCGGTGCCGACACGAAATTGTAGATCAGGCTCGCCATGATCGAATGCGACCGCAGGTGATTGGTGTCGAATTCCGCCCTCAGGAAACCGGCATCCTCGCTGTCGCTCTGCTTGCCGAAGTCGGCATAGCGATACTTCACGCCCATATCGAAGTTCGGCGATACCTCGAACCGCGCACCGGCGATCAGCTGCCACGCAAAACGGCCATCGCTGAAATTGTCGATGTCGGTATTGACCTTGACCTTGGCATAACCAACGCCGCCGCCAACGTAGAAGTTGACGTCGCCAGGACCGCCGAAGTCCAGCAGAGCATTGCCCATCAGCGACCAGACGCTGGTGTGCCCGCCATCGCTGCCCGATGTCGTCTGGGTCTGGCCGCGAACGGTTGCGGTCGCGTCATAATCACCATGCTTGGCACGCTTGTAAGCCAGCTCGGCTTCGGTGCGGATCATGCCCCAATCGTAACCGGCGATCAGGTCGACGTCGTAACCCATCTTCCGATTGACGTCGTAGTTGACAAAAAGATCGCCGTCGCCGCCAATGATCGATCCATCGATGCTTAGGTCATTCGGGAACCACAGTCCCCCTTCGACACCGATATATCCACCCCTGTCGGATTCTGCGGCGGCGGGTGTCGCCATCGCCACCGCAGCAAGTGCGGTCCCAATCAATAATACGCGCATGTTCAAACCCCTGTTAGAGATAGGTACTCATTTACTGACTGCCTTATACCTCATACAGGGTGCTAATGAACATGATTGATTGATGTGAATTTTTTGCTTCGTGACGCATCTGTTTCCCATTAGCCACGCTCCGCCGAATTCTCGTTTCGAAAGAAGCTTTTACCAACAGTGCAGCGCTGGCATTGCGGACGATGGGGACGCCAGCGATGATCGCAAGCTGCGACGTGCCCTCATCCGCAGATAGAGCCGCGCCAACCGATCCTTGTCATGAAGTCGCATTGCCGCGGCGGCGGGGGTCCACTATAGGCCGCCCTCCCCCACCCCAGTTCGCGAGAATCATGTGTCCCGTCGTCGCCAGATTTATGAAGGCAAGGCCAAGATCCTTTACGAGG
>JBDTMR010000115.1:0-5340 GCA_039934175.1 Sphingomicrobium sp. | reverse complement strand
CCGGGCAGGAAATTGTCGGTCTTGCGCAGGACGACCTTCAGGCCATGTCGCTCCAGGCCCATGTCGCGGATCACCTTGGGCTGCAGCAGGCTGACGGTGTAGCTGGCCGCGCTGTTGCGAAAACCCTTGTGGAATTCATCGGTAACGGCGGCGCTGCCGACCTTGTCCGCAGACTCGATCACGGTGACTTTCATGCCCTTGCGGGCGAGATAATAAGCGCAGGTCAGGCCATTGTGGCCGGCGCCGATAATGATTGCGTCGCTCATCAGCGCATCAACACCAATTCTTCGGACATGGTCGGGTGAAGCGCAATCGTTCGGTCAAAATCGGACTTTTTGAGCCTGGCTTTAACCGCAATTGCCGCGGCCTGGAGGATCTCGGGCGCGTCGGGGCCGATCATGTGGATTCCAACAACCTCATCGGTCCCGGCGTCGACGACCAGTTTGTACAGCGACCGCTCATTTCGTCCGGCCAGCACATTCTTCATCGGCCTGAAATCGCTGGTGAAGGTCTTAACCTGCCCCAGCTTGTTCTTGGCCTCACTCTCGGTCATTCCGACGCCGGCGATCGGCGGATGCGAGAAGACAGCGTTCGGGATCGCATCATATTCCACTGTCCACGGATCGCCGCCAAACTGGCTGTCGGCAAACGCATGACCCTCACGGATGGCGACCGGGGTCAGCTGGACACGGTCGGTGACATCGCCGACCGCGAAAATCGACGCGACATTGGTCCGGCTATGATCGTCAACCTTGATTTCGCCCTTGTCGCCGAGGGCGACGCCAACCTCCTCGAGGCCCAGCCCGGACGTATTGGGAACCCGGCCGGTCGCGAACATCACCGCATCGGCCTCCAGGGGATCACAACCGTTCATGTGGAGCAGCAACGATCCGTCGTCGCGTTTCTCGATCTTTTCGAAGGTCGAATTGAATCGAAACTGGATTCCCTTGGTCATCGAGATTTGCAGCAGGCGATCGCGCATCTGTTCATCATAGCCGCGCAAGATGGTATCGCTTCGGTTAACGATGGTGACCTGCGCGCCGAATTCGTGGAAAATCCCGGCAAATTCGTTGGCGATATAACCGCCGCCCGCAATCACCACGCGCTTCGGCATGGTCTCGAGATGAAAGACCTCGTTCGAGGTGATCGCATGCTCGATCCCGTCGATGTCGGGCAGGAACGGATGCGCGCCGGTCGCGATCAGAATCTTGCCCGCGGTCAGTTTCTTTCCGCTGGCCAAGGTGACCTCGTTCGGGCCGCTGACGACCGCGCGTTTATGATAGATGTCGACGTGATGATTGCCCAACGTCTCGCCGTAGAGTCCTTCCAGCCGGTCGACTTCGGCAAGCACGTTGTCGCGAAGCACCGGCCAGTCGAAGCGCGGCGTCGGCACATCCCAGCCAAACATCGCGGCATCGTTCAAATCTTCGGCAAAATGGGCGCCGTAAACGAGCAATTTCTTCGGCACGCAGCCGCGGATGACGCAGGTCCCGCCCACCCGAAACTCCTCGGCGACGGCGACCTTCGCACCGTGACTCGCGGCAATTCGCGAGGCGCGAACGCCGCCCGAACCGGCACCAATGACAAACAGGTCGAAATCGAAGTCGCTCACAGGCCGGCCTTTTCGATGAGGTTGCGGGTCGATGCGTCGAACCCTTCGACTTTTTCCGGATCGGCCAGATCGCGCGCCAGGCGTTTGCCGAGCTCGACCCCGAACTGATCGAACGGATTGATGTCGAGCAAGATGGCCTGGACGAAGGTGCGATGCTCGTAAAAAGCGATCAGCGCGCCAAGCGTCCGCGGATCGAGTTTTTCGAGCAACAGTGTCGTGCTTGGTCGATTGCCGGGGAAAGCATGGAAGCGGTCTTCGGCAGTTTCGCCCTCCATCAACGCCGCTCCCTGGGCGAAGGCGTTGAGCAAAAGGGCTCGGTGGTGGGCCGGGTCCTGCATATCCTCGGCTTCGGCCACCGCGACAAATTCGACCGGGACGAGGTGCGTGCCTTGGTGGAGCAATTGGAAGACGGCATGCTGGGCGTCGGTACCGATCCCGCCCCACGTGATCGGTGCGCTTGGCCGACCGAGCGGTTCGCCATCGACCGTCACCGATTTGCCGTTCGATTCCATCTCGAGCTGCTGGAGATAGGAAGGGAGCAGTCGAAGGCGCTCGTCATACGCGAACACCGCGCGAGTCTCCGCCTTGAAAAGCTGCGTGTAAGTCAGGTCGGCGAAAGCGGCGAGCGCTGGCGCATTCTGGTCGAGCGGCGTCAGGCGGAAGTGGCGATCCATCGCGGCTGCGCCTTCGAGCAACTCCTCGAACGCTTCCCAGCCCAACGAGAGCGCCGCCGAGAATCCGACCGACGACCATAACGAATAGCGTCCGCCCACCCCTTCGTCGAACGGCAGGATCCGCGTTTCGTCGATCCCGAAG
Organism: Sphingomicrobium sp.; assembly: GCA_039934175.1. Taxonomy (GTDB): domain Bacteria; phylum Pseudomonadota; class Alphaproteobacteria; order Sphingomonadales; family Sphingomonadaceae; genus Sphingomicrobium. Next base: position 2,912 of record JBDTMR010000115.1, on the reverse strand, counting down.
CGAACGGCCTCTTCCGGGTTGGCGGTGATTGCGATGACCCGGCCGAACGGGTCGTCGACCCCGGCCTCCTCCATCCACTTCATCGCAGACTGCAGGTTGAGCAGGGTCTCCGACGTCGTGAAGGTCTTCGATACCGCGCAGATCAGGGTTTCGTGCGGGTCGAGCGGATCGGTCGAATCGTCGAGGGCCTGCCCGTCGATGTTCGACAACACCGCGACCCCGACATTGCCGAGTTCACGGCCGAGCGCGTCGAGCAACAGTTCGGGACCGAGCGCCGACCCGCCTATCCCGATGTGCAGGATGCCGCTGATCTCGCCGAACGCGCCGCCTTCGATGGCATCCGCCAGTGACCGCATCCGCTGGTGTCGCGCGGCCGCGAGCGCAACGTGATCGGGATCGCCTTGCCCGCGTTCCGCGACATGGGTCGCCGGCCGTTCTTCAGTCCGGTTGACGATCCCGCCGGAAAACAACGCCTCGCGCTTGCCTGCAAGGTCACGCGCGGCGCTCAGGGCGTCGAATTTCGCGAGCAATCCGTCGTCGAGGTGAGTCTTGGTCCAGTCGAAATGGATTCCAGCGACGTCGAGAGTCAGTTTCGACAATCTGTCCTTGTCTTGGAACAGCGACGTGAGCGACCGGGTCTCATGCGACTCGATGGCGGCGAAGGCCTTGCTGGCATCTTGATCTGGCATCGCCCGCCCTCTTACGCGCGGCGACGAAGATTGCCACCCCGCCGAGCATGGGATGCGCCCCTTTCGCCTTGACCTTCGCGCGTCTCCCTCCAAGAAGCGCCGATAATGGCGTCCAATCCCGATCCGATCACGAACATCTCCCTTGTGGGCAGGCTTGGCGCCTCGTTGCGTTTCCTCGTCATCCTTGCGGCGCTGGCCTGGGCGATGCGCAGCTTCATCGTGGCGCCGTTCAGCATTCCGACCGGATCGATGGTGCCGACGATGCTTCCCGGCGACTATCTGTTTGTCACAAAGTGGAATTACGGTTTTTCGCGATTCAGCTTCCCCGGCAATTTCCCGCCGTTCGAGGGACGCATCCTCAATCATATTCCCGAGCGCGGCGATATCGTCGTGTTCAAGCGCCCCGACGCCATCGGCGCCGATTGGGTCAAACGCGTTGTCGGCCTGCCCGGCGACACGATCGAGCTCCGCGGCGGTGCAGTGGTCCTCAATGGGAAGCCGATACCACGGCAAGCCCGCGCAGCAGTGACAATCCCGGCCAGTCCCAACGTGCCCTGCCGCGCTGCGCCCGGCGCCGTCCGCGACACGATCGAGGTGGCGGGCAAGCGGATCTGCCGCTACCGCGCGTTTAATGAGACGCTTCCGAATGGCCGCCGCTATACCGTACTCGACCAGCTCGACTCCGGCCCCGGCGACTGGTTCGGCCCCAAGGTCGTGCCGACCGGCCATGTTTTCCTGATGGGCGACAATCGCGATGACAGCGCGGACAGTCGCTTCGGTCTTGCCGCAGGCGGGATCGGGATCGTTCCGGTCGATCGCCTCGTCGGCCGGGCAGCGTTCGCATTCTGGTCGACCGACGGGACGGCCGATCTCGTCAAGCCATGGACATGGATCACGGCGCTGCGCACTGATCGCCTCGGCCTAGGGTATGAATGATGAGTGACGTCGCAACTTACGTGACCAAGGCGCTTGGCATCGCACCGCGCGACCTCAAGCTCTACGAGCGCGCGCTGACCCACGGCAGCCACGGCCGCGAAAGCTACGAGCGGCTCGAATTCCTCGGCGATCGCGTGCTCGGGCTGGTCGTTGCAAGCTGGCTTTACGAGCGCTTTCCCGAAGAACCCGAAGGCAAGATGAGCCGGCGCTACAACGCGCTGGTCGCGCGCGAAACCTGCGCCGAGGTCGGCCGCGCGATTGCCGTTCCGGCCGAGATTCGCCTCGGACGACAGGCCCGCGAAGACCGCGCGACGGGCAGCGACAATGTCGTCGGCGACGTCGTCGAATCACTGATCGGCGCGCTGTATCTCGATCATGGCATCGACGCTGCAGAGCGTTTCATTCGCGGCGCATGGGCGCCCTATCTGGACAGCCAGCGCCAGGCGCCGGTCCATCCCAAATCGGCGCTTCAGGAACTCGCGGCGGCGCGCAATTGGGGAACGCCCGCCTACGACATCATCGGGCGCAGCGGCGCGCACCATGCCCCGACGTTCAAAATCCGGGTCAGCGTTCGTGGCGGCGGCGAGGCCGAAGCCGAAGGCGCGTCCAAGCAGGATGCCGAAACCGCTGCAGCCACTGCCCTATTGGAGCAATTGAAATGACCCAACGTTGCGGTTTCGTCGCCGTGCTCGGCGCGCCCAATGCGGGCAAGTCGACCCTCGTCAATGCCCTGGTCGGCCAGAAGGTGGCGATCGTCAGCCCCAAGGCGCAGACGACGCGCGCCCGATTGATGGGGATCGCTCTCGACGGCGAATCGCAGATGTTGCTGGTCGATACGCCCGGCATTTTCTCGCCCAATCGGCGCCTCGACCGGGCGATGGTCAAGGCCGCATGGGAAGGCGCGGAAGACGCCGATCGCCTGCTGCTGGTGATCGATTCCGCGGCCAAGGTCGGGCAGCGGGTCGAGGAAGTCATCGCCGGTGTCGAAGCGCGGACCGAGCCGAAGATCCTGGTGCTCAACAAGGTCGATATCGCAAAGAAGGACGACCTCCTCGTCTTCGCCTCGCGGCTCGCCGCACGACTGAAACCTGAAGAAATCTTCATGGTCTCCGCCTCGACCGGCGATGGGGTCGACGACCTCAAGAAATATCTCGCCGCGGCGATGCCGGAAGGCGACTGGCATTTCCCCGAAGACCAGTTGACCGACGCCACCGATCGGATGGTCGCGACCGAACTGACCCGCGAGCAGCTCTACCTGCAGCTGCATGCCGAGGTGCCCTATTCGGC
>JBDTMR010000114.1:0-5355 GCA_039934175.1 Sphingomicrobium sp. | reverse complement strand
TGCAGAACGGATAATTGGCCGCCTGCGCCGCCTGCGTTTCGGTCAACGCATTGAAGAGGGTCGACTTGCCGACGTTCGGCAGGCCGACGATGCCGCATTTAAAGCCCATGATGCTCTCTGAAAAAGGAAGTCGTCGCAGCCCTTAGCGGGGCTTCACGCGAAATTGAAGCTGATGCTGAGCCTTTCGCCCTTGCCGGTACCCGGGCGGACCTCGTGACGAAGCCAGCTTTCCCACAGCAGCAGCAATCCCGGCTCCGGCGCGACGTCGACGAAAGTGCGAAATTCCGCCGGTGCGTCCTCGCTGCGGACAGGAGCGGCCATCATCAGCGGGAGGCGCGGGTCCTCGAATCGGATTGCGCCGCTTCCCGCCGGTACGTCGACGTATAGCGTGCCGGACAGGATCGAATGCGGGTGGATATGCCCCGAATGATGCCCGCCGCTTTTGAGCAAATTGACCCACAGGCTGTCGAGCTTTGGCTTCACATCCCAGGCAAGGGAATTGGCGAAGGTCCCCGCATGCCTGGTCAATAGACGTTTGAGGTCGTCGAACGCCGGGTCTCGGCGCGGCAGATCGTTCAGCGACGCGTAGCTGGTGTAGCCTTTATATCCGTGATCGCGGCTCCACCGGACTCCGGCGCCGTCGTCCACGGCAAGCGTGCGGATCGAGTGCGACAGTTCGTCGAGCAGGTCGGCATCGTCGATCCGGGCTTCGTAGAGTGGAGTGATGAACAGGTTGCGCATGAGGCTATGCTTCGATGCTCGAAAGCCACCGCGCAAGCTCTTTTGGACTGCGGAGCCTGATGATCCTTCCCGCGAAGCGGCTCAGCGCTGCTTCGGTGCGCGGTCGCGGGCCGTGGTTCCAGCCCATCACATACAGGATGAACTTCGGGTCGAAACGTTCGGGGCAGTCGACGGTCATGTCGGGACGGGTCTGGCCGTAGCCGGTAACGATCCGCTTCATCAGCCGCCAAAGGCATAAGCGGATCTGGAAGTCGAGATAGACCACCGTGTCCGCACGCGTCAGACGCATCGCAAGGGTTGATCCGTAATTGCCCTCAATCAGCCAGCGATCGCCCGCGATGACCTTGGCGAGCCCGGACCGCACGCGATCGTTGCCGCCATCAACCCATCCGGGCAGCCAGTTGAGTTGATCCATATGGGTCAACGGCAGGTCAAGCTTGTCCGCCAGGTCAAACGAGAGAGTCGACTTTCCCGAGCCGCACGGGCCGATGATCATGACCCGCTGCACCTTGGTCAATCCTGATGCAAACGTTGGGCGACATCGCTCATAAAACGGACATCGTCGCCTTCAGCGAGCCATTCGGTCTCGGCCGCGATGGCGCCGAGCAAGTCGGATAACGGATCCATCTCGCTCTTCGCGTAATTGCCGAGGACGTAGCCCGTGACGCGCGACTTGTCGCCGGGATGGCCGATCCCGATCCGAACGCGGCGGAAATCGGGACCGAGGCTGGCATTGATCGAGCGCAGGCCATTGTGGCCGGCAAGCCCGCCGCCGGTGCGCACCTTGACCTTCATCGGCGCCAGATCGAGCTCGTCGTGGAAGGCGGTCAGTGCCTCAGGCTCCAATTTGTAAAAATTGAGCGCCTGTTGAACCGCATCACCGCTGTCGTTCATGAAGGTTTGCGGCTTCATCAGCAGAATCCGGTGCTTCCCGATCCGGCCTTCCGAGATCAGGCTTCGAAACTTCTTGCCCCAGGGGCCGAAATTCCACGCGTCGGCGATCACGTCGAGCGCCATGAAGCCGACGTTGTGACGGTGGAGCGCATATTGCGTCCCCGGATTGCCGAGACCTGCCCAGATTTGCATCGCGAGGGTGTCCTTCAAACAAAAACGCCCGCCCCGCAACCGGGACGGGCGTTCTGTTTTTCCCGCAAAGAGGGACGGGGCTTACGCCTCCGCGCCGCCTTCGCTCTCGCCAGCATCGCTGTCGCCATCGGTCTCGCCAACCGTGGGGACGTCGCCAGCTTCGGTTTCGTCGGTTTCGGATTCTTCCGACTTCATCGCGGAAGGAGCAACGACGGTCGCGATCGTGAAATCGCGGTCGTCGATAGCCGACTTCGAGCCTTCCGGCAGGTCGACGTTGCTGATGTGGATCGAATCGCCAATGTCGAGACCGGCGAGATCGATGTGAATCTCGTCCGGGATCTTGGCGGCATCGCAAACCAGCTCGAGATCGTGACGGACCACGTTGAGCACGCCGCCACGCTTCAGGCCGGGCGACGCTTCTTCATTCTCGAAGCGAACCGGGACGTTGACGTTGACTTGGCTGTGCGCACCGATACGCAGGAAATCGACGTGGATCGGGCGGCTGGAAACCGGGTGGAATTGCACGTCCTTGGGAAGCGTGCGGTTGGCCTTGCCTTCCACTTCGACCATCACGACCGTGTTCATGAAGTGTCCGTTGCTGAGCATCTTCGCCAGCAACTTTTCCTCGACATGGACCGAGAGGGGTTCTTTCTTGTCGCCGTAAATCACGCAAGGCACCCGGCCATCGCGGCGAAGTTCACGGGAGGCTCCCTTGCCAGCCCGTTCGCGCGCTTCGGCGGGCAGCGTCAGCTGATCGCTCATAATATAATCCTTTTGATATTTGCCCCGCCACGCCTCCAGGGATGACCATGGGTGGGCAAGCGCGCGCCTATACTGAGAGAAGGGGCGCCGTGCAAGTCGTCAGGGACCGCCCGCTGCGAACGTAAAAACGTGCACCCTTCCAACGGAAGAGCGCACGCTTTTGATCATCTCGCCCGGATTACTTGGCGTGATGCGGATGCGGCACTCGGCTGCTTGCGATTCCGCGATCCTTCAGGAACCGCTGGACGCTGTCCGGCCCGGCAAGGTGCCCGGCACCCACCGCCATGAAGACCGTGCCCGGCTGGTCGAGCCGATTGTCGATCCATTCGGCCCAATTCTTGTTGCGATTGACGAGCAGCAATTCGTAGAGTGCCTTACTGTCGGCTTCGTCCTCGTTCATGACGGCGGCGACGGTGTCGGGGTCGCCCTTGCCCCATGCGGTGATCAACTTCTTGATGGTTTCCATCGCTTTGCCGTCGTCTTCCAATGCCTTTTCAAGCATCCGGATCTGTTCGGCTTCCGGCAATGCGTTGAGCATCTGCATCTGCAGATCGATATTCTCGACCTCGCCGACTTTCATTCCCTTGTCCTGGGCCGCTTTGGTCAGAATCTTCTCGGCACCGTTTTCCGGATTGAAGCCGAGTGTCTGCATTTCGACCACGCTCAGCGTCATCGCTGCGAAGAAGGGTCGAAACATGTCGAGCGCAGTGGCGGGCATGCCAAGTTTGGTCAGGCGTTCGGCAAACAGCTTCTGATGCTTGGGAGACAGTTTCTGAGTGAGTGGTTTGCCGCCGATGTCGAGCGCATATTTCTGAAGGAGGGGGGCCATTGCGGCCGGATCTTCCGGCGCGATGATCTCGAGCACCAGTTCGCTTGCGGAGTCGAATGACGTCTTCACTTCGTCATTCAACCAGTCGCCCTTGCCGTCGAGGACGTGCACGGTGCCGAACAGGTAGATCGTCGTGTCGGCATCCTTGACCACCCAGACGGCGGGATCGAGGTCGGGCCGCTGCTCCTCGGCAACGGCAGGCGAAACGGCAAGGGCCGAAGAGAATAGTCCGGCAAGGAAACGCTTGAGCAACATTGGTCATTCTCCGTTGGGTATTGGTTGTCAGATAAGCACGAGTTTGATGGTTGCGACCTTAACGGACGCGCCATTTGCGAAAGAGGTAGATGGCAGTGCCGAAGCCGAGCGACAGGAACAGGATCAGCCAGTCACTTGGCTCGGATACGATTTTTGCCTGCCAAAGCATCCACCAGACGGGGAACAGGATCATGTAGAGATAGAAGCCGGCGGTGGAGGCCCACAGATTGTCGACGATTTCAACTTCATCGACGCTCTTGAGGAAATACCAGCAACCCCAAAGGAAGCCGATTACACTGAGGGCCAGGAGCCCGAAGATGACCGAAGGAGGAAGGCCGGTGAAGGCCTCGGCCATCGACCCCTGGTTGCGACCGGCCGAGCGTCCGAGGAAAAATCCGAGCGGCATGCCAAAGACCGCGGTCGCGCCGATCGCACCCCAGAAGCGGCGGCGGCGCTGGCGTTCGGCGCGTTCGCCTTCACCCAGCATGGTTGGTTCCGTCATCGAAAATCTCCTCGATCGAGCGCTCGAACAGGCGAGCGAGTTTGAAGGCAAGCGGGAGCGAGGGGTCGTGTTTCCCAGTCTCGATGGCGTTGACTGCCTGCCGCGAGACACCCAACCGTCCGCCAAGCTCGGCCTGGCTCCAGTTGCGTTCGGCGCGAAGCACCCGAAGTCTGTTTTCCACTCTCAGTTTCCTGATTCGTTTGTCAGTTAGACCTTACATAGTGTCAGCATAGCCTGTCTGTCAATATTACCTGACATATTGGCATGACACCCTTACATTTCGCCCTTCATCTTGCCCCTCGCGTCGCGATGGGCCAAAGCCCGCCCGACATGCTTAGCTTTCAAGACCTGATCCTGACGCTGCACCGCTATTGGGGCGACCGTGGCTGCGTCATCCTTCAGCCCTATGACATGGAGATGGGGGCGGGGACGTTTCACCCGGCCACGGTGCTTCGCGCGCTTGGGCCAGATCCTTGGAAGGCGGCCTTCGTCCAGCCGTGCCGCCGCCCGACCGACGGACGCTATGGCGAGAACCCCAACCGGCTCGGTCATTATTATCAATATCAGGTGATCCTGAAGCCGAGTCCGCCCGATTTGCAGGACCTATATTTGGGGTCGCTCGATGCCATCGGGATCGATCCGCTCAAGCACGACATTCGTTTTGTCGAGGACGATTGGGAAAGCCCGACGCTGGGCGCGTGGGGGCTGGGCTGGGAAGTCTGGTGCGATGGGATGGAAGTCACGCAATTTACCTATTTCCAGCAAGTCGGCGGTTTCGACTGCAAGCCGGTGTCGGGCGAACTGACCTACGGCCTCGAGCGCCTCGCCATGTATATCCAGGGCGTCGACAACGTCTTCGACCTCAAGTTCAACAACGAGGGCGTGACCTATGGCGACGTCTTCTTGGAAAACGAAAAGCAGATGTCGAAATGGCATTTCGAGGTCGCGGATACCGACACCCTGTTCGACCAGTTCAAGAAGGCCGCCGCCGAAAGTGAAAACAGCTTGAAGGCCGGGGTGCCGATTGCCGCCTACGAGCAAGCGATCAAGGCGAGCCACGTGTTCAACACCTTGCAGGCCCGCGGCGTTATCTCGGTCGCGGAGCGCCAAGCCTATATCGGCCGGGTCCGCGATCTGGCGAAAGGCGCCTGCGCCGCGTGGATGACGCACATGGGGTATG
>JBDTMR010000113.1:0-5433 GCA_039934175.1 Sphingomicrobium sp. | reverse complement strand
GCGCGGCCCCGGCGGCGGCGGGCGCGGCGGCGGGTTCTTCGGGAACCGCAATGGTGGCCGGATCAACGTCTCGCTCACGCACACGGCGACGCTCAAGGACCAGTTGGAAATCGCCCCCGGCTTGCCGCCGTTAGACTTTCTTAATGGCGAAGCATCGGGCGGGACGGGTGGCCGGGCTCGTCACACCGTCGAATTGCAGGGCGGCTATTACAACAATGGCATTGGCGTTCGATTGACCGGTAACTGGCGCAGCGCGACGACCGTTAACAGCACCGGTGGGGCCGATCTTCGCTTTGGTGATTATGCGACGCTGGATCTGAGGTTCTTCGCCAATCTGGGTGAGCGGTTCGACCTCGTCTCGAAGCATCCGTTCTTCATCGGCAGTTCGGTCCGCTTCGAGGTCAAGAATATCCTTAACGAACGGCCGAGCGTAAGCGGCGCCAACGGTATCGTGAATTATGCCTATGAAGCCGACCGGCTTGAGCCGATCGGCCGCACCATCGGGATCAGCTTCCGCAAGCTCTTCCTGCCGGCCCGCTTCTTGCAGCGTGGTGGTCAGCAGCGCCCGTCGTCGAACTAGGCGAGGGAGGCCTCAGCCCGCGCCACGGAATCGAGCACGACCTGGCACGCCGCTTCGGCATCGCCCCAAGTCCCGATCCGCACCCATTTTTCGGGCTCAAGATCCTTATAGTGGGTGAAGAAATGCTCGATCTGTTCGACCACGATCGGGGGCAGATCGGTATAGTTGACGACATCCTTGTAGTAGGGCGAAACCTTGGTGATCGGCACCGCGAGGATTTTCTCGTCGCCGCCGGCTTCGTCTTCCAGGAAAAGCACCCCGACCGGGCGGACCGCGATCACCACGCCGGGCTGCAATGTCCACCGCGTCATCACCAGGCAATCAAGCGCATCGCCGTCGTCGCAAAGGGTCTGCGGAATGAATCCGTAATTGCACGGGTAGCGCATCGGCGTGTGCAGGATGCGGTCGACGATCATCGCGCCGCTCTTCTTGTCGAACTCATATTTGACGGGCTCGCCGCCAATCGGGACTTCGATAAGCACGTTGACGTTGTTCGGCGCATCGGCACCGACGGGAATCAGGTCAATATTCATGATGGTCGGGCCTCTAGGCGCTCCGCGCATTTGTGAAAACCGCAAAATATGCCAAGGGCGCATGCGATGAGTGAAACGCCCAAGCCAATTCGCGGCATGCAAAGCATGATCGGCGACGAAGCCGACCGCTTCCACACCGTGGTTGCGGCGTTCGATCGCGTGCGCCGCCTTTATGGCTTTCGCCGGGTCGAAGTGCCGGTACTCGAGCCGACGGCGGTGTTCGCCCGCACGATGGGTGAGACCACCGATGTCGTGTCCAAGGAAATGTATTCGTTCGAGGATCGCGGCGGCGATTCGGTGACGCTTCGTCCCGAATTCACCGCTGGGATCGCCCGCGCCTATCTCAGTGAAGGCTGGCAGCAGTTCGCACCGCTCAAGGTCGCGACGCACGGCCCGGCGTTCCGTTACGAACGGCCCCAAAAGGGTCGCTTCCGTCAGTTCCACCAGCTTGATGCCGAAATACTCGGCAGCGCCGATCCGCAGGCTGACGTCGAATTGCTGGCGTTCGGGTCGCAATTGCTCGCCGAGCTCGGAATCGGCGGGGTCACGCTCAAACTCAACACGCTCGGCGACGGGCCGAGTCGCGAAGCGTGGCGCCACGAGTTGATTGCGCATTTCGAAGCGAATCGCGCGGACCTGAGCGAGGACAGCCAGGATCGACTGACTCGCAATCCGCTGCGCATTCTCGACAGCAAGGATCCGCGCGACCGTCCCTTCGCCGATAGCGCACCAACCATGACCCTGAGCGCCGAGGCCGAAGACTTTTTCGGCCATGTCCGCGCCGGTCTCGACGCGGCTGGCGTCGCGTACGAGCTTGCGCCGCACCTCGTCCGCGGCCTCGATTACTACCGACACACAGCCTTCGAATTCGTCACCAATCAGCTCGGCGCGCAGGGCACCGTGCTGGCCGGGGGGCGCTATGACGGATTGATCGAACAACTCGGCGGTCCCGCCACGGCGGCGGTTGGTTGGGCAGCCGGAATTGAGCGGCTGGGAATGTTGATCGATCAGCCTGATCCGGAAATGACCGACGTTGCCGTGGTGGTCGAAGACGATAGTGCTGCAGCGGTCGGCTGGAAGGCGCTCGCCGCCTTGCGCGCCGCCGCCGTTTCCGCCGAGCTGTTCGCCAGTGGGAGTCCCCGCAAGCGCTTTGATCGGGCGGTCAAGAAAGGCGCGAGCGAGATAGTGATCATCGGTGTTCACGACGGCGAGTCGACGATCCGCTACAAATATAGCGGACCGTCCAAGGCCGAACCGATCCTGTCCGCGATAGAATCGACGAAGCCATGAACCCCATCTCGCTCGACAAGATCGTCTCGATCGAGGCGAAGCGGCATGACATAGCCGCCGCGATGGCCGCGCCCAATCTGGCGCCCGACGAATTCGTCCGCCTGTCCAAGGAATATGCGCAGGTCGAACCGGTCGCTGCGGCTGCGCGTGAAGTCCGACGGCTTCGTGCCGAGCGCGACAGCCTCGACGCCATGACCCGCGATGCCGATTCGGACATGCGCGCGATGGCCGAGGAGGAATTGACCGAGATCGAGCAGAAGCTGCCCGATGCCGAGCGTGCGCTCGCTTTGCTCTTGCTGCCCAAGGATTCGGCTGACGAACGCGCAGCGATGCTCGAAGTGCGCGCAGGGACTGGCGGCGACGAGGCGGCGCTGTTCGCGGGCGACCTGCTGCGCATGTACCAGCGTTTCGCCGAGGAGCAGGGCTGGAAGTTCGAGATGATCAGCTCGTCGGTGTCCGACGTCGGCGGAATCAAGGAAGCCGTTGCCTCGATCAACGGCGCGGGCGTGTTCGCCAAGCTGAAGTTCGAAAGCGGGGTCCACCGGGTCCAGCGTGTGCCCGTCACTGAAAGCGGCGGGCGAATCCACACCTCTGCTGCCACCGTTGCGGTGCTGCCCGAGGCTGAGGATGTCGACGTCCAGATCGACGACAAGGATTTGCGAATCGACGTCTATCGTTCGTCGGGTCCGGGCGGTCAATCGGTCAACACCACCGACAGCGCGGTTCGAATCACTCATTTGCCGTCCGGCCTCGTCGTCATCCAGCAGGACGAAAAGAGCCAGCACAAGAACAAGGCCAAGGCGTTGAAGGTCTTGCGGACCCGCCTGTTCGAACTCGAACGCGAACGGCTGGCCAGCGAGCGCGCCGGGGCGCGCAAATCGATGGTCGGATCGGGCGACCGCTCGGAGCGCATCCGGACCTACAACTTTCCCCAAGGCCGGGTGACCGACCACCGCATCAACCTGACCTTGCACAAGCTCGAGGACATCCTCGCCGGGCCTGGCCTTCGCGAATTGACCGATGCGCTGATTTCCGAAGATGAAGCGGCGCGGCTCGCCAGTCTCGACGAAGCGTGAGCGCGCTCGAACGGTCGCTCAATCGGGCAACCGACCTTCTTGCCAAGACCAGTGACACCGCGCGCCTCGATGCCGAACTTCTCATGGCGCACTCTCTCGGGATCGAGCGTGATCGCTTGATCCTCAATCCGCCGGGAGGAAGCGCGCCGGCGAAATTCGACCAAATGGTCGCCCGCCGCGCCTTGGGGGAGCCGGTGGCCTACATCACCGGGCGCCGCGCCTTCTGGAATATCGAGCTGGAGGTCGGCCCGGGTGCACTCGTTCCGCGGCCGGACAGCGAGACGCTGATTGCCGCCGCGATCGAGCATTTCGCAGGCTCCGATCGACCCAAGCGGGTCCTCGATCTCGGAACCGGGCCGGGCACCTTGCTGCTTGCCGCCCTAGACCAATGGCCACGCGCGACCGGCATCGGCGTTGACGCGTCAGACGCTGCGCTCGATTATGCCCGCGCCAATGCCAAGCGGCTCGAAATCGCGCCGCGTTCGACCTTCAGGCGCGGGGACTGGGCCAAGGGGATCGGCGAGCGGTTCGACCTCGTCCTGATCAACCCGCCTTATGTTGCCGAAGATGCCGAGCTTGGCCCGGGCGTCGCCGAATTCGAACCGGCCGAGGCGCTGTTCGCGGGTCCGGACGGGCTTGACGATTATCGCCGCCTCGCCCCCGAAATCGCCCGACTCCTTGCGCCGCTCGGCCTGGCGGCAATCGAAATTGGCTATGACCAGGGCGAAACTGCCGGCCAAGTCTTCCGCTCGGCGGGCCTCGAGCCGCGCCTCGCGTTCGACCTTGGCGGACGCCCGCGCGCCCTTTTGATTTCCGCCTGATACGAAAAGGCTTGGAATTTCAGACCTTGCCCTTTACATCCGGGGCAGGGACGGGGCTGCATTCACGAAAATTGACGCGCTCCCGACTGATTTCCGATCGCCCTGCCGTGCTGATGCCGATGTCGGCTCCTTGCGGCAAAACCAACCCGGTGAATTTCGGGTGGCAATCGGGAAAACCGCCTCTTCCGTTGAAGGGATGAGAGAACTAGGCGCGCCGCCAAGGCGGCGCCGGTGCGACAGGGAACATCAGTTTGATCAACAACCGTCAGAGTGGCCGCCGTCGCGGTCGCGGTGGACAGCGTCCCCCAGGCATGTCGGGCAATAACGGCAATGCTCGTGATACCCGCCAGCGTGGCAACGCCGCGCAGCTTCTCGAAAAATACAAGAACATGGCGCGCGACGCACAGCTTGCTGGCGATCGTGTGCAGACCGAGTATTATCTGCAGTTTGCCGATCATTATTTCCGCGTGCTCGACGAAGGTCGCGCCCGGTATGAGGAACAGCGCCGCCAACGCGGCGACGACGATTCCGACGATGACATGGACGAGAGCGCCGATGGCGGCGATTCGGACAATGATTCGGACGGCGACGATCGCCCCCAGCGTGGCCGCGGACGGGACCGTAACGATCGCGACGACCGACCCCAGCGCGACGACCGGCCCCAGCGCAATGATCGCCCGCAACGCACAGAGCGTTCGGATCGTAACGAGCGACCGGACCGGGCCGAACCTTCCGAGCGCGCCGATCGCACGGAAAGTGCCGAACGTCCCCAGCGCACCGAACGCCGTCCGCGCGCCAACGGACGCACTCGCGACGGCGGCGATTCGAAGGAAACGATCGGGCTCGATGTCCTGCCGCCGGCTATTGGCGTCAGCGACGGTGCCGACAGCGATCGTGAAGAGTCGCCAAAACCACGCCGCCGTGTGCGCAAGCCGCAGACTGACGAGGGCAATGAAGCCGAAGCCTGATCCAGAGCTTCGGGCAATCAATCGGGCGGGCCCTTCGGGACCCGCCTTTTTGATTGCTGTCATCGAAGCGTAACTTTCGTGTCACCAAGGAGTCACCGCCCCCGCCTACTGGAGTCGCTGTCAGCGGCCGGGGAGGTCGCCAAGGGGACAAGACATGAACCGCCA
>JBDTMR010000112.1:0-5495 GCA_039934175.1 Sphingomicrobium sp. | reverse complement strand
CGTCTATATAGGGGCGATGAGCTTAACCTCCACTGGCCCGGTCGCGGCCGAGATGATTCGTCGGCTATCCGCCGCCCTTTCCCCGACTCGGCTCGACCTGGTCGATGACAGCGCCCACCATGTCGGACACGCCGGCCACGATGGGCGCGGCGAAAGCCACTTCACCCTGTCCATCGAGAGCCCGCTGTTCGCCGGCCAGAACCGGGTCCAGCGCCAACGCGCGGTCTATGCGGCGCTGGGCGACTTGATGGATGAGCGGGTTCACGCGTTGAGCATCAAGGCCTTCGTACCCGGAGAATGACCATGCAGACGATCGCTCCCGTCACCCACGACCTCGGCGCCTTCAAGGTTCGGCGGGTGCTGCCGTCGAAGGCGCGGACGATGGTCGGACCCTTCATCTTCGTCGACGAATTCGGCCCGGCGCAGATGGATGTCGGCGCGGGCATGGACGTGCGGCCCCACCCGCACATCAATCTGGCGACCGTCACTTATTTGTTCGAAGGCGCGATCCAGCATCGCGACAGCCTGGGAACGAACGCCGTGATCGAACCCGGTGCAGTCAATCTGATGACGGCGGGCAAGGGCATCGTCCATTCCGAACGCAGTCCAGCAGGCGAGCGCGTCGCAGGGCCGAAGCTCTATGGCATGCAAACCTGGCTCGCTTTGCCCGACGCGAAAGAGGAGATGGATCCCGCCTTCGACCATATTGCGCAGGGCGGCCTTCCCATGGTCGAGGATGACGGCGTTTCAGCCCGCGTCCTGATGGGCAAACTGTGGGGGGTCGAGGCGGCAACGCCTTGTCATTCCCCAACCATCTATGGCGACCTCGTCCTGCAAGGCGGCACCATCGAGATCGAAGCGGAGGCCGACGAACGCGCCGTGCTCGCCACCGAAGGGATGGTGACGATCGATGGCATCGCACTTGAGCCGTTCACGCTTTACGTCCTTGCCCCCGGCCACCGTCCGGTCGTCGGCGGGACCGGCCGCGCAATGTTGCTCGGCGGCGGCGCTTTTTCGACTCCCCGCCATGTCTGGTGGAATTTCGTCAGCTCGCGCCGCGATCGGATCCAGCAGGCCAAGGAAGACTGGCGCGAACGCCGGTTCCCGTTGGTGCCGGGGGACGAGGAAGAATTCATCCCGATTCCCGATATCCCCAAAACGGTGAGCTACCCATGATCGAGCAACGCAAGGTTGCGCTTTCGACCGGAATCACGATGAACGTCGCACTGGCCGGTCCGGATGACGGACCCCCGACCCTATTCGTCCATGGTTTTCCCGAATCGCATCGCACCTGGCGCAAGCTGGTTCCGCTGATTGGCGACCAAGTCCGCATGATCATGCCCGACCTTCGCGGCTTCGGCGCGACCGACAAGCCGCAGGATGTCGCCGATTATGCGACCGATAAGCTGGTGGCCGACCTATTCGCCCTCGCCGACTCGCTGGGCATCGATGAATTTGCCTTGGTCGGGCACGATTGGGGCGGCGCGGTGGCGTGGGCCGCCGCGCTTCGAGGCAACTCGCGGATCACGCGGCTCGCAATCATCAATTCGCCCCATCCTCTGATTTTCCAGCGCAGCCTGATCGACGACCCGGCCCAGCGCGCGGCAAGCCAATATATGAACGCCTTTCGCACACCGACGATGGAGCAGGGGATCGCGCGGATGGGCCTGGAGACATTCTTCGACAAAAGCTTCGCGCCGCACATCGACGTGACCAGGATCACCCCGGAAGACCGCTCTTTCTACCTGAATGACTGGGCCCAGCCTGGCGCATTGACCGCCATGCTCAACTGGTACCGCGCCAGCCAGATTCACGTTCCCCAGCCGCACGAGGATGCGCCGATGCCCGACTGGGTGAAGCGCGGCGTGGCCAAGCTTCGAATCCCGCTCCGGATCATCTGGGGGCTCGACGACAAGGCGCTCCTTCCACTGCAGCTGGAAGGAATTGGCGAGGTCGGCGACGATGTCGACATCTTCCCGCTTCCCGGCATCGGCCATTTCGCCCCGTGGGAGGCACCCGACCAGGTGGCCGGACCGCTCAAACCATTCTTGTTGGCGCAAGCGGGGTGACCGGCCGCGCCGATTTGGTCCGCGATCCCGACTCCGAGCATGCCTCGGTCGATTTCGTCGAGCTGTTCTTCGACCTCGTCTACGTTTTTGCGGTTACCCAGATCTCCCATTTCCTGATCGGTCATCAAGGCGGCCTGGGGTTATTGCAGGCCGCCATCCTGTTTCTTGCCGTGTGGTGGGCGTGGACGTTCACGACATGGGCAACCAACTGGCTCGACCCGACCCGGGTCGCGGTCCGGATCATGGTCTTTTGCGTGATGCTGGCCAGCCTCGTGATGAGCGCCAGCCTGCCCGATGCATTCGGGGATCGCGCGCTCTGGTTCGCGATTGCGTACGTCACGATCCAGGTCGGGCGGACCTTGTTCGTCAGCTGGGTGATGTGGAATGCGCGGCCCCGCCTTGGTGTCAGCCTGTTGCGCGTTGCAGGCTGGTTCCTGGTTACCACGCCGCTGTGGATCGGCGGCGCGTTACTCGATCCGACCAGCCGCCTGCTGTGCTGGGGTCTTGCGCTGCTGCTGGAATATGCGGCGCCGGTCTTTCAATTTGCGTTGCCCGTCCTGGGCCGCTCGCAAAGCACCGATTATGCGGTGTCGGGCGCACATATGGCCGAGCGTTGCGCGTTGCTGATCATCATCGCGCTTGGCGAAGGGGTGCTGGTCACCGGCGCTTCCTTTGCCGACCGCGACTGGAACACTCCAACCATTGCCGCCGCATTGGTCGCCTTCGTCGGGACGATCGCGATGTGGTGGGTCTATTTCGATGTCGGAATGCGGCGCGGCGCGAAGCATATCGAACGCGAGGAGGATAGCGGCCGGGTTGCGCGCAATGCTTATACCTACAGTCACCTGCCGATCGTCGCCGGAATCGTCATCTCCGCCGTCGCTGATGAATTGCTGCTCGAACATCCGCTCGGCCACAGCAGCGCGACCTTCATGCTCAGTGCGCTGGGCGGGCCGGCACTGTTCCTGGCCGGGACAATGATCTTCAAGAAGGTCACCAGCGGGCAGCCGTGGTTTCCTCTATCCCACATCGTTGGTCTGGCGATGTTCGCCATCGCCGGTCTTTGGGCCTGGCTCGCGCGACCGACCCCGGTCGCCATCGGCGCCGTCGGGGTTGGCGTCCTGGTTGCCGTCGCCGCATGGGAGTGGGGATCGTTCCACGGCGGCTGGGTCGAACGCGGCTTGAAACAGCCAGCGATCCTGCGCCGCCGCGCGGAACGGCTCTTCGCCAAGTGGCAAGAGAGCGACAAGTCGGTTTCCCCGACCGACGATTGAGGGTAAGGCGCCGCGCGATGTCCACACGTTCGCAATCCCGCTCTGCCGCCCGGCTCGCCGCCGTGCAGGCGCTCTACCAGATGGAAATGGAAGGCACGCCGCTGGCGAAGCTGCTCCATGAGTTCCACGATCATCGCCTCGGCGCGACGATCGAGGACGCGACCTACGCCGAGGCCGAGCAGGTCTTCTTCGACGATATCGTCACCGGCGCCGACGCGCGGGGCGGCGAAATCGACCAGAAAATCGCCGCCAAGCTGGCCGATGGCTGGAGCATGAAGCGACTCGACCGGCCGATGCGCGCGATCCTTCGGGCCGGAACCTACGAATTGCTGGCCCGCAACGACGTGCCGGTCGCGAGCATCATCAATGAATATGTCGATGTCGCCGACGCGTTCTATGACGCCAAGGAAAAGGGCTTCGTCAACGGCCTACTCGACGCGATTGCCAAGGATGTTCGACGCTGAACGAGCGCGACCTCATCGCCCGGCTCCGAACGATGGCCGGCAACCCCGCCGCGCGCGGATTGATGGATGACACCGCATTGCTCGATGGGCTGGTCATCACCCACGACATGATTGCCGAAGGCGTCCACTACCTTCCTTGCGATCCGCCCGAAACGGTCGGATGGAAACTAGCCGCCGTGAATGCGAGCGACCTTGCGGCCAAAGGCGCAACGCCGCAGGCGGCCTTGCTGTCGCTGACGATGCGCGGCGACGGCGGTTGGGAAATGGCCTTTCTCGATGGGCTGGAAGCGGCATTGGCCGAATTCGGCCTCGACCTCATCGGCGGCGATACGATCGCTTTGCCGGAGGGTGCGCCCCGCATGCTGGGGATGACGGCGATTGGGCGCGCAGAAGCCAAGACGCCCGCGCGCAGCGGCGGACAAGCCGGGGATGCGCTCTGGCTGGTCGGAGCGCTCGGTGATGCCGCGGCGGGCCTGACGATGCTTCGTCGCGATCCGTCGGCGACCGGACCGTTGGTCGATGCGTACCGGCGACCGGTTCCATTGCTTGCGGCGGGACAGGCGCTCGCGCCACAGGCCAGCGCCATGATGGATGTCTCCGACGGATTGCTGATTGATGCCGACCGGCTTGGCGCAGCGAGTGGCTGCAAGGTCGAAATCGATCTCGATGCTCTTTCGCTCAGCCCCGATTTCATTGCCGAGCACGGCGACGACCGCGCCGCTTGCCTGTTCGCGGCGACGGGCGGGGACGATTATGCATTGCTGCTTTCCGCCCCCGAAACGGTGGATGTGTTAGGACTTTCTTTACCAGTCGGACCCAGAGTCATCCGGATCGGCAGACTTGTCGCAGGAGAGGGATTGTCCCTGCTCGAATGCGGCGAAGATGTGCCGGTGCCGGAGAGACTGGGTTATGAACATCGCAGCACTTAGCCTTCGTCAGTGGATGATCGCCTGCGCCGGTCTGTTCTCCGGCATGGCGACCGCCTTTCTGCTTCACTAAAAGCGCGGCTGGACAGGCGCTTAGCCACCCCCTACAGATTTCGCGGTTTTTCCGGTCGAGCGCGGTCCCGCTTTCGGCTGTTCCGTTGCATTCCTAGGGGGAAGATTAGCAATGAATCTCGTTCTTATCGCGATTGCCTGCGGCGTTGTTGCGCTGCTTTACGGCATTCTGACCAGCCAGCAGGTGCTTCGCGCCTCGGCGGGTAACGCGCGCATGGTCGAAGTGGCCGGCGCGATCCAGGAAGGCGCTTCGGCCTACCTTCGTCGGCAATATATGACGATCACCATCGTCGGCGTCGTCGTCGCCGCCCTGGTTTTCTTCTTCCTCGGGCCGATCTCGGCCTCGGGCTTCGTGCTTGGCGCGGTGCTTTCGGGCGTGACGGGCTTCGTCGGCATGAATATTTCGGTCCGCGCCAACGTTCGCACCGCCGAAGCGGCGAGCCAGGGGCTGCAGCAGGGCCTGACCATGGCGTTCCGCGCCGGTGCCGTCACCGGCCTGCTGGTCGCCGGTCTCGCGCTGCTCGCGATTGCGGGTTTCTTCTGGTTCCTGATCGGGCCGAGCGGGCATCAGCCGAATGATCGCGTCGTCGTCGATGCGCTGGTCGCGCTCGCGTTCGGCGCTTCGCTGATTTCCATCTTCGCGCGTCTCGGCGGCGGCATCTTCACCAAGGCCGCCGACGTCGGTGCCGA
>JBDTMR010000111.1:0-5508 GCA_039934175.1 Sphingomicrobium sp. | reverse complement strand
CACCCAAAGCTGACTCTAGCGTCGCCATTGCGGCAACCGGCAAGTGGTGCGACAAAGGCTGCCATCCTGCGCGTTCCTGCAGCGGTCGTTGTTGGCGGCACCGAAGGGGGAAAACCGATGCTTCGTAGGTTGGTCATTGGGATATTCGCGACGCTCGCCATCGGCGCGGCGCCAGCGCAGATCGGCAAGGAGCGTGGCCATTATCTGTTCGTTTGGGCGGGCGACCAGGCCAAGCAGGGCAATGACTTCCTGATCGTCATCGACGCGGATCCGGCATCGCCGACCTATGGCAAGCTGGTCACTGGCGTCGGAACTGACCTGAAAAGCGTCAAGCCTCATCACACCGAATATGAAATGCCGCAAAGCGGGATGCTGTTCGCCAACGACCATGACGCCAACCGCACCTTCATCTTCGATCTTCGCAATCCGCTGGCGCCCAAGGTCGCGACATCGTTCGAAAGCGCGGGCGGGTACAGCATGCCGCACAGCTTCATGCGACTGCCCAACGGGAACGTGCTGGCGTCTTTTCAGTTCGTCGACCACGGCGGTCATATGGCGATGGGTGGCCGGACCGGCGGGCTGGTCGAGATCGACGATCAGGGTAAGGTGGTTCGGTCGGTCAGCAATGACGATCCGGCCCTTCCGGGTGAAGGATTGCTGCCTTACAGTCTGGCGGTTCTGCCAAAGATCGATCGGGTCATCGTGACAAATTCACCGATGGGCGACGATTATCTGCTGAGCAGCAACACCTACCAGATCTTCCGCCTCTCGGACCTCAAGCTGCTGGGTACCCATAGGCTCGACCCGGGGCCTAATTTGAGCGGCCATGTCTCGCCGGAAGAAGCACGGATCGGTCCGGACGGTGCCGCTTATATCCAGACGCTGTCGTGCGGCATCCAGCGCGTGACCGGCATGGAAACGCCGACTCCGGCCGCCAAACTGGTCCACCAATTCCCCGGCAGCTGGTGCGGCGTGCCGACCATCATCGGCCATTATCTGGTGCAAAGCGTTCCCGACATTCACGGCTTTATCGTGCTCGACATTTCCGATGGCGCGGCATCGCGCGAAGTGTCGCGACTGGCGATAAGCGACAGCTATGCGCCGCACTGGACCGGTTGGGATGCCAAAACGAAGCGCCTCGTCGTCACGTCGGGAAAGAAGGGCGACCGGATGTACTTGCTCAAGCTGGATGAAACGACCGGCGCACTAACCATCGACGACAAGTTTCGCGATACGGACGGCAAGCCGGGTTTCAGTTTCGCCAACCGGAAATGGCCGCACGGATGGACCGGTGAAGGCAATCCGCACGGCGCTGTATTTTCGCGATAGGAAACGGAACACCTTCCGCGCCGACTGCTGATCAGCGCGGCGAGGAGGGGAAAATTACCAGAGCGGACGCGTCGGGCGGTGCTTGGTGCGGATGACGTCGCCCTTGATCAGCTTCGCCTTGAACCTCTTGCGCGCGGATTCGGCGCCATCGACGCTCATGCAGACGAGGCGGACGCCGTTGCTGCTCAGCGATTCGAGCGCGGAGATACCGATGTCGAACTTCTCGCATTCGTTGCGAACCGTGCTCTCGGCCATGTTGAGCAGGAGGACGCGGCTCATGCCGACACCGGGCGGTAGGCGCTGCGCTTGGCGAAACGCTGGTCGATCCGGCCGCGGATCGAGCGCGCATCGTCACGGTGGCCGAGACGGCGGGTCGGCGAATTTGCGATTTGCGCACGATGGAGCGCGATCTGTTCGCGCATGAGTTCGAAATTAAGATCCATGGTCGGTGAGGTGTCCTGCAAGAAAAGCGAGAGCGCGGGCCGTCTCTCAGTCACAGGAAGCTTTCGGGCTTGGAATTTCGTGTGATGCGATGCTTCTAGCACGAAACCTGCACAAAGTCTTGTCGCGTGTCTCCACAAGCCGTAACAATCGCGGTAGAGCGCCCGCTATGACCCAACGCACCGGCGGCCAAATCCTCGTCGAGCAGCTTCGAATCCAGGGCTGCGACCGTATTTTCACCGTGCCGGGGGAAAGTTTCCTCGCGGTCCTCGACGCGCTTCACGACGCGCCCGAAATCGACTTGGTGGTATGCCGACAAGAAGGCGGGGTGGCCTATATGGCCGACGCCGACGGCAAGATGACCGGGCGCCCAGGCGTCGCTTTCGTAACGCGCGGCCCAGGCGCGACCAATGCATCGGCGGGGGTTCACGTCGCATTCCAGGATTCGACTCCGATGATCCTGTTCGTCGGCGACCTCGACCGCGCCGACCGCGACCGTGAGGGCTTCCAGGAAATCGACATGGCGGCCTTCTTCGGGCCGATCGCCAAATGGGCGGCGCGGATCGACGATGCGGCGCGAATCCCCGAATATGTCGCCCGAGCCTACCGCGTCGCCACCGCCGGCCGACCCGGGCCAGTCGTGCTCGCCTTGCCCGAAGACATGCTGCGCGATCTGGTCGATGTTCCCGACCGCCCACCCGTCGCGCCGATCGCCCAGCCGCCCTGTGCCGGGGCGATGGGCGCATTGTTCGATTTGCTCAAGGACGCAACCAACCCGGTCGCGATCATCGGCGGTGCGGACTGGGGCCCGGCAGCAGCGCATCATTTTGCGACCTTCGCCGTTCGCTACGGGATTCCGACCGCTGCCGCCTTCCGCCGGCAGGACGCCGTCGCCAACAGTTGCGCCGTCTATGCCGGGCAATTGGGATATGGTCCCAACCCGAAACTACAACAGCGCATTCGCGATGCCGACTTGCTGCTGGTCGTCGGCGCGCGCCTGGGGGAATCGACCACCGACGGTTACAAATTGATCACCCCCGACCATCCCGACCAATTGCTGATCCATGTCCATCCCGACCCCAACGAATTGGGCCGGGTGTACCGCGCCGATCTGCCGATCTGCGCCGACATGGGGGAATTCGCCGAGATGGCGGCCGACTGGCACGACCCCGACCTGGTCCGTTTTTCGGCCGGCGAAGAAGCTCATCGCGACTGGCTGGAATGGTCCGAGCCCAAGCCGCGCGATGGCGTTCGGCTGGACCTTGGCCCCTGTGTCAAGGCGATGCGCAAGGCGATGCCCAGCAACACTATCATCTGCAACGGCGCGGGAAACTTCTCGGGCTGGTGGCACCGTTATTGGCATTATGGCGTGATGCCGACGCAGCTTGCGCCGACCAGCGGGACGATGGGTTATGGGCTTCCTGCCGCGGTCGCCGCCGCAATCCGGTTCAAGGACCGACCGGTGGCCTGCGTGGCCGGTGACGGCGATTTCCTGATGAATGGCCAGGAGTTGGCGACGGCGGCGCAATATGGCGCCGACCTCCTCGTCATTCTTGTCGACAACGGCGCCTACGGTACCATCAGGATGCACCAGGAACGCGACTATCCCGAACGGATCAGCGGCACGCGCTTGGCCAATCCGGATTTCGTCGCGCTGGCATTGGCTTATGGTGCCTGGGCGACGCGGGTCGAAGAGACCGATCAGTTCGCTGGCGCGCTGGACGAGGCATTGGGGCGAAAGGGGATTCGCCTGATCCATTGTGTCACCGATGTCGAAATTATCAGCAACCAGACGACCATCGAGACGCTTCGCCTGAAAGCCTGAACGCACGAAAAGGGCCGCCCCAAAAGGCGACCCTTATTCATTCGAAGTGTCAGGACGCTTAGATGTCGTCGCCAGCAGCTTCTTCAAGGTCGCCCTTGATATACTGCGCTTCGCCCTTGTTTTCCTGGGCCTTGCCTTCGGACTCGAGTTCCGGGTTACCCGTCACGTCGCCGACAACCTGCTTGGAGTTGCCGATGGCTTCGTTGGTTGCACCCTTCACGTTCTCTTTGAATTCGCCCATTTTTACTCTCCTCTACTGGGGTTACGGAGCATCAACGGGTCGATTGAAGAACAGTTGCTCGGCTGGTCGCAACTGGGAACGGTTCGTCGCTTAGATCAGGCCGGCCAGCGGGCTTGAAGGATCGGCGTAGCGTCGCTTCTGCATGCGACCGGCGAGATAGGCCTCTCGACCTGCTTCGACCGCCAGCTTCATCGCGCGGGCCATGCGGATCGGCTCCTTGGCTTCGGCAATGGCGGTGTTCATCAGCACGCCGTCGCAGCCCAATTCCATCGCCACCGCCGCATCGCTTGCGGTGCCGACCCCGGCATCGACCAGTACGGGCACACTTGCGCCTTCGACGATCAGGCGGATGGTGACCCGGTTCTGCAGGCCGAGGCCCGACCCGATCGGCGCGCCCAATGGCATGATTGCGACCGCGCCGGCATCCTCGAGCTGTTTCGCCGCGATCGGATCGTCGACGCAATAGACCATCGGCAGGAAGTCTTCCTTGGCCAGCACCTCGGTCGCTTCGAGCGTTTCACGCATGTTGGGATAAAGCGTGCGCGCTTCGCCAAGTACTTCGAGCTTGACGAGATCCCAGCCACCAGCCTCGCGCGCCAACCGGAGCGTGCGGATCGCATCGTCGGCCGTGAAGCAACCGGCGGTGTTGGGCAGGTAGGTAATCTTCTTGGGGTCGATATAGTCCATTAGGACAGGCTGAGTGGGATCGGAGATGTTGACCCGGCGCACCGCGACGGTGACGATCTCGGCGCCCGACTCTTCAACTGCCGCGGCGTTTTCGGCGAAGTCTTTATATTTTCCGGTTCCGACGATCAGCCGCGACGTGAACGTCCGACCCGCTACGCTCCACTGGTCACTCACCGATCAACCCCCGCCAACGAAATGGACGATTTCAAACTGATCCCCGTCGGCCACCGCGACATCGGCAAGCGTCGAACGAGGGACGATCTCGCGATTGCGCTCAACCGCGACACGCGCCGGATCGAGCCCGAGCGAACGGACGAGATCGGCGACGCTGCCAGCGGCCTCGCGCCGAGGCTCACCGTTGACGGTCACTTCTATGGTGTCAGTCACGCTCATTGTCGCTAGGGCAGATAGGAAGGCTCAGTCGCGAAGGCAAACATGGCGGTCATTTTCGTCCTGAATGGTCCCAACCTCAATCGTCTCGGTCGGCGCGAGCCCGAGATTTACGGGACACAGACGCTGGACGGCATTGCCACGGTCATGAGCCGTCGCGCCGCAGAATTGGGCGTCGAGGTCGACATTCGCCAATCCAACCACGAAGGCCATCTGATCGACTGGTTGCACGAGGCGGAAGATTCGGGCGCCAAGGCGGTAATCCTCAATCCCGGCGGTTACGGCCATACCTCGGTCGCGCTCCACGATGCGGTCAAGGCGATCGCAACTCCCGTGATCGAAGTTCACCTCAGCGAACCAGAGCGTCGCGAAGCCTTTCGGCATATCGACCTGGTCGCGCTTGCCGCAACGAAGGTCATCAAGGGACAAGGCGCCAAGGGCTATCTGCTGGCACTGGACGAAGCGGCCCGGCTCTGACAGTGAGCGCGACAACCACGAAGCAAACCTTAGGGAATCAGTGATGGCCGACGATAAATCCGGGCAGCCGATGCAGATTGACAGCGACCTGGTCCGCGAGCTTGCCGAAATGCTCGCC
>JBDTMR010000110.1:0-5638 GCA_039934175.1 Sphingomicrobium sp. | reverse complement strand
ATCGGTCTCCGGCAATTACCCCGGCGACGATATTGAATCGCTCCATCTGAGCGATGGTCCCCGCCAACACCGCGGCATCTGTTGCTGGCGACTGAATCATTACTTTGCACTTTACCTGGGCGGCGAAGTCAAATGGCTTGGCCGGGTCGATCCCGTGCATGTCGACGCCTTTGGCGCCGACGCAGCCGGGCACGCTTTGGCCGCCGAACTCGCTGAGCGACCAGGCATGCATGTGCATGTCGATAATGGGCGGCGAAACGGCCTGGGCACTTGCCTGGGCGGCAAATAAAGCAAGAATTGGCAGGAACGACACGAGTATCCCCCTATTCGACTAGTTTACCCTGATGCCTCACGTCCGCACTGGTTAGAAAGCTGACATAACGCTTCCGCCTGCAAACTCGTCAGTCGTCGCCCACGCTAGCCCCGGCCGTTCGCGACATAGTCGGCGACGTTTTTCGCAAGCACGTCCATCGGGACGTTGCCGCCCTTCACGACGGCATCGTCGAATGCCTTGAGGTCATAGCGCGGGCCCAGGGCTGCCTGGGCCAGCCCTCGTTGGCGGACGATTTCGCTGTGGCCGACCTTGTAGCCGCAGGCCTGACCGGCCCAGCTGCAATAGCGGTCGACTTCGCTGGCGACTTCGTCGGGATTCGACCCGTTGCGTTCGACGAAGAAGCGAACGCCCTGTTCGCGGGTCCAGCGCTTGGCGTGGAGGCCGGTGTCGACGACCAGTCGGCAGGCGCGGAAGGCGAGGGACTGGAGATAGCCCAGCCGCCCGACCTCGAAATCGTCATAGGCGCCCAGTTCGTCCATCAATTGCTCCGCATAGAGCGCCCAGCCCTCGGAGTAAGCGTTGAAGGCAAGCATGGTGCGGATCAGCGGAAGCCGGTTGGCATATTCGCCCTGCCAGACGTGACCCGGAATGGCTTCATGCGCGGCAAGATCGGGCAGGCTGTATTTGCTGTGCAAATCGGTGGTGCGCAGGTTGATCCAGAATTTGCCGGGAATGGTGCCGTCGATCGACCCGGCGCCGCCATAAGCGCCGGGCGCGCCGGGCTCCTCTTCGGGCGGGAGTCGTTTGACCTCCAGATTGCCCTTCACCAGCGTATTGAAGGCGCGCGGCGTCAGGCTGCGGAATTTGGCGATCCATCGTTCGATATAGGCCATGATTTCGGCGCGGCCAGGATCGCCGGCGGCGAATTTGTAACGCTTGTCCTGGGCAAGTGCGTTCATTCGGGTACCGACCGACCCGTTGGCATAGCCCAGCTTTTTCAGGATCGGGTCCATCCGGCCATGAAGCTCGGCAAGCTGGTCCATGCCCATCTGATGGATTTCGTCCGGCGTCATCGTCGTCGTGGTCGACGCCTTGAGCGCCCAGGCATAGAAATTGTCGCCGCCGGGGCGCGCCCAAAGCCCCGCATCCATCGTTGCGCCGCGCCGCTGGAGGCGCAATTCGGCAAGCTGGCGCTCGAGCGCCGGTGCGATCTTCCCGGTGACGATGGATTTAGCCCGACTACCCCAGTCGCCCGGGATGCCATCGGTGCGGCGGACGAGACTTTCGACCAAACCGCCACCGGTCATGGCGTTCTTCAGGGTCGCGCCAAGCTGTTTGTCCGCCTTGTCGAGCAGGAAGGCGGGCGGGATCAGGCCCTTGCCGCGCGCATCCTGGATCCGTTCCAGCTCACCATTTAATTGGTCGGCCATGCTGTCCAGCCGGGCGAGATAGGCCTCGGCATCGGCGGCGTCCTTGACGGGGTGGTCGCTGTCGAGGAAGCGCGGCGTATCGAGGTATGTTCCAACATTCTGGATGATGACGTAGGGTGTGTTGCGCCAGCCGCCGACCGCGACATCGCCGTAAGGTTGCGCGAAGCCCTCAAGGCTGGTGCGGTAGGCGGATTTGACGACTTCGACACTGGTCCGGGTCGCGAAGGAAAGAGCGCTCGTATCCATGATTTCAGCCCGGGCGAGGTCGGCGCGTAGGGTGGCAGCGAGGCGCGCTTGTCCGGCCATCGATCGATCGGCAAGGCGCGATCGGAGCGGTGCGCGCGTGCCCTTGTCGATACCGAGCGAGGTCGCGGTTTCGGGACTTTGCCAGAGCAAATTCTCGGCAATCGAATCGAGCAGCGCGGCGGCTTGCGCCTGGGTGGCAGGGCCGCGCATTGGCGCGATGCTGGTACATCCGGAAAGCGCGACCGCTCCACCGACCGCGCCGGTTCCTGCAAGCAATTGTCGGCGGGTCAGTTCACGCATACTTATTCTCCGGGATTGTTCGCGATCATTCGCGGCGTTCCGACCATCAGGCAATTGCCATCGACGCCGAGAATCCCGACGCGTTCGCCGACCGCGGCGGGACCGCCGCGTGCACTCCATTCGCCATCGCCCAGCCGGACCCGGCCCTGATGCTCGTCAATGGCGGCGACAACGGTGGCGGTCTTGCCGATCAGGCGACGCGACGGATCGTTGATGCCACCAATGTGATCCGGCAGGTCGGGTTCGCCGTACCAACGCTTACCGATCAGCAAGGCGAGGCCGGTGTAGACCACGAACAATGCGAGCTGCGGCGCAATCCCGAGGTCGAACAACAAGGTGAAAAGCCCCGTCGCGATCGCCGCTGCGCCCAGGAAGACGAGGAAGAATCCCGGCGCAACCACTTCGGCGATCAGCAGCAGCACACCGCCGATCGCCCACAGCCAGCCGTCGTGAAGACCTAGATCCATCAGCGATTATCTTTCGACGAGGGGACAGTGGTCGTCACGCGCGGCGACGGGACTGCGTCCGGACTCATCGCGCTTCGCGCCAGTTCGCCGATTCCGCCCAAGGTGCCGATCAGTTGCGTGGCCTCGACCGGGAAGAGAATTGTCTTGGCGTTCGGCGAGGTCGCGAATTTTCCCAGCGCTTCGACATATTTCTGCGCGATAAAGTAATTGATCGCCTGCGTGTTGCCGCCCTCGATCGCATCACTGACCGATTTGGTTGCGGTTGCCTCGGCCTGGGCGGCTCGTTCGCGTGCTTCGGCTTCTCGAAAGGCGGCTTCCTTCATCCCCTCAGCCTGCAGGATCTTGGCCTGCTTTTCGCCCTCGGCGCGCAAAATTTCGGACTGGCGCATGCCTTCGCTTTCCAGGATCGCCGCGCGCTTTTCGCGTTCGGCCTTCATCTGGCGGGTCATCGCGTTGACGATGTCGGCGGGTGGGCGGATGTCCTTCAATTCGACGCGGGTGATCTTGACACCCCATGCTTCGGTTGCGTGATCGACGACGACCAGCAGCCGCGAATTGATCTCGTCGCGCTTCGACAGCGTCTCGTCGAGGTCCATCGATCCCATCACGGTGCGCAGGTTGGTCGTCGAAAGCGCGAGCAGCGAAGAATAGAGATCACTGACTTCGTAAGCGGCCTTGGCGGCATCGAGCACCTGGAAGAACACCACTCCGTCGACCGCCACCATGGCGTTGTCCTTGGTGATGATTTCCTGACCCGGAATATCGAGCACCTGTTCCATCATGTTGATCTTGCGGCCAACCCGGTACACGAACGGCGTGACCAGGTTCAGGCCGGGTTCGGCGACGCGGACGAACTTGCCGAACCGTTCGATCGTGTAGCGGTAGCCCTGGCTGACGATCTTGACGCTCATCATCACGATGAGCAGTGCCAAGGCAACGAGTGCGGAAAGAAAGTATGTCATGACAAATTCCCCTCAGGTGAACGCCATGATGCAATCGCTACCGCTGGCGGGGAAGGAAAATCGGCATGTTGCTTGATCTTTTCGACCGACCGTCAGTGCTGTTCCTGCCCGCCAGCCGATCCAGCGCAATCGCGAAGGCGCGCGAAAGCGCCGCCGATCTGGTCATTCTCGACCTCGAAGATGCGGTAAAAGCCGACGACAAGGACCTGGCGCGCGAAGCGGCGGTTGCGGCGGTCGAACTGGCCTGGCCGATGCCGGTCGCGATCCGCATCAACGCGGTCGACAGCCGTTGGCATGACGACGACGTTGCCGCAGTTCGCAACGCCCAGTGCGACTTTGTCGTCCTGCCTTTGGTCCGCGACGAGCATCAGGTCGCGGCGGTATCCGAAACGACGGGCAAGCCGGTCGCTGCAATGATCGAGACGGCGGCCGGCGTGCTGGCCGCCCCCGCGATTGCCAGGGTCGCAGCGGCACTGATCGTCGGAACGAACGATCTTTCGGCCGACTTGCGACTTCCGGCAAGCGCAGGGCGGTCATCGCTTCAGACCGCGCTGCAAAACGCCGTCATCGCAGCGCGGGCCGCGGGCATCGCGGTGTTCGACGGAGTCCATAATGCGCTGGACGACGAAGTGGGTTTTACCGCGGCGGCGAGCGAAGGACGCGCGCTGGGTTTCGACGGCAAATCGCTCATTCATCCGAGCCAGATTGCGCCTTGTCGAATGGCCTTTGCACCGGACGTCGCCGAGATCGAACGCGCCGAGCGCCTGGTTGCCGCTGCGACTGGCGGAGCGGAAAGATTTGAGGGCGAAATGATTGAAAGCATGCATGTCGAGGCTGCGCGCCGCTTGCTGAGGCGCCGCACTTGAGGAAATTCCTGCTCGCCGTCAGCCTGCTGCTGGCGGGTTGTGCGACGGTGCCCGACAGGCCGGCAGCGTTTGCGCCGATCGACGATGCGGAAATGCGCGGTCTGATTGCATCGTTGGCCAGCGACGATTTCGAAGGTCGAATGGTCGGGACGGCGGGTGAGGACAAGACGATTGCCTTTCTCGCCGAGCGACTGAAGCTTGCCGGGGTCAGCGGCGGGGTGGCCGGTGGCGGATATGCGATGCGCTTCGATATCGCCGAGCGCGAACGCCCATTGCCAGCCGAAGGGCCGGGCATGCCCAATGGGCAGATCGCCTTCATGAAGGCGATGAATGCGGCGGGAGCGATCAGCAGTCGCAATGTCGTCGGTGTCGTTCGCGGCCGACATTCGGACGGCAAGGCCGTCGTCGTCATGGCGCATTGGGATCATTTCGGAATCTGCCG
The DNA here is from genome assembly GCA_039934175.1 of Sphingomicrobium sp. Taxonomy (GTDB): domain Bacteria; phylum Pseudomonadota; class Alphaproteobacteria; order Sphingomonadales; family Sphingomonadaceae; genus Sphingomicrobium. The sequence goes on along the minus strand of JBDTMR010000110.1, from coordinate 651 downwards.
GCCGACCGATCCGGTCGACCGGATCTGCAACGGCGCGATCGACAATGCCAGTGGCAGCGCTGCGGTGCTTGCGGTTGCGGCGCGGGTCGCTCGGATGAGGCTCGATCGCGACGTCTGGTTCGTCCTGACCGGTGCCGAGGAATGGGGATTGCTCGGTGCCAAGGCGTTTGTCGAAAACCCGCCAATCCCATTGTCGTCGATCGTCGCCGGTTTCAACCTCGATACCATTGCCATCGCCCCCAAGGGAATGCCGGTCGCGATGGTCGCCGCACCCAAGACGGGGCTGGAACCCTTGGTGAAAGCCGCTGCCCAAGCGCTCGGCCGTAAATGGGACGGCGACGACGAAGCGGCCGGATTTCTCCGCCGCCAGGACGGGTGGGCGTTTGCGGAAAAAGACGTTCCTATGGTGATGGCAGGGGGGAGTTTCAGCGACCTGAAATTGCTCCAGGCATTCCTCGGCAAGGCTTATCACGGGGTTGATGATGAATTGACCGATGCAACCGATTTGGGCGGCGCGGTCGACGATGCCAATTTGCATGTCGAGATGGTCCGCCGTGCGGCGTCCCGGGAATTTGAGCCTCGTCGATAGCCAAGCCCTTCACGAATCGGCTCAACCTTGGCATGGGCCGCTATGGCCGACCATCTTCACGA
>JBDTMR010000109.1:0-5677 GCA_039934175.1 Sphingomicrobium sp. | reverse complement strand
GGACATAAGCGAAATGGTTGGCAATCAGGTCGCCCGACCGGTGGTGGGCGAGTTCATGGTCGAGCGCCAGACGGCGCTGGGCCGCGTCGAAACGCTCGTCGAAATCGGCGGGCAGCGCGATCACGCGGTCGATCACGCCAAAGGCCATCGGCCCGCATACGGCATGACTGCGCACGATCCGGATGCCGTCGAGCGACGCGATCCGGTCGGCATCGACCAGCACGGCGCGCCGCTGACGGGCGTAGACGACGAATCCACGCGTCAGCATTGCCGCCGCACCGAACAACCACGCGTAAAGCGCTATCCCGGTCCATCCGCCGATCCGGTCGAACAATGACGGTTCGGACAGCGCCATGGCATAAGGCTGATGCATGGTGACGCTGAGCGGCGTGGTCGGCGCGATGCCATGCGTTGCCGCCGGGACGGTGCGTTCAACGGTCGTCGAGAGGGTTGGCATCACCAGTCGCGCTGCCGGGATCAACCAGAGGGCGTAAGCGACCGCCGCGCCGAACCGGCGCCGAACCGGCTCGCGAAAGACCAGCACCAGCGCCATCAACAGCGAGGTGGCGACGAGCGTATCGAGCAACCAATCGGTCATTGACGGAGCTCCTTCAACAGCGCTTCGATGGCGGCAAGGTCGTCCTTGTCGATGGTTTCGCCTTCGGCGAGCTGTGCGAATAACGGCGATAATTTCCCACCGAACAGGCGATCGACGAAACGGCGCGATTCATCGGCGACGTAAGGATCGCGTGCGATCGCCGGGGAGTAGAGGAAACGGCGACCGTCCTTGGCCGGCGAAACCGCGCGCTTCGCGAGAAGTCGGGTCAGCAGGCTTTTCACCGTTGCCAGCGACCAGTCGCGCTCAGCGGGGATGCGCTCGGCAATGTCGGTGGCGGTCAGCGGCTGATCGGACGACCAGAGCACTTCCATCACATCCCATTCGGCATCGCTCAGGCGTTTTTCCACGTTCGCTTTCCTCATTGGCGATTACAGATGTAATCGATTCGATTACATCTGTAAACGATAAAAAATGGCGCTTGCTGGATCGTTCCCGCAAGCGCCTGGAATGTCGAACTCTTGACGTTTATTTTTTCGCGTTGAGTTCCGCGATATGCGCTTCGATCTTGGCGATAACCTGTGCCTTGAGGTCCGGGTTCATGTCCGAATCCTTGTTGAGGTCGGCAATCGCCTTTTGCAGTCCGGCGGCGGCCTCGGCCGGATCCTTGGTCTTGGAACAGAAGACCAGCTTGGCCTTTTCCTCCTTGTCCTTGGTTTTGGCCGATCCGGCTTCGATGATCGTCAGTTCGCCCGGACAATCGATGGTCATTTCCTTGCCGTCGTTCCAGGTCGCGCCGGTCGCGCCATCAACGTCATTGTGGATGATGATCCGTTTTTCGACGGTGCGATGTTCGGTCTTTGGTTCGTCGGCACTGGCCGGGGCGGTGCAGGCAATTCCGGCCAGCGCGAGACCGCCGGCAACGCCGAATCCGGCGAAGCGCCGAAGATACCCATGGTTTGTATTGAGCATGATCAATCGTCCTTTCAGTTCGTCGAGGCTGGTCAGGGCACAAAGCGAACGCGGTATCGGGTGCGCGGCGCTTCGCAGGATGGTCTCGCCATAGGCGGCGGCATCGCCTGCGCCCGGCGTTGCAAGAACGCTGGCGTCGCACGCCGATTCCATGTCGCGGCGGAACGCGCCGAGTGCGAGATAGGTGAGCGGATTGAACCACAAAGCGGCAGCGCCGAGCAGTGCGAGGGCGCTCGCCCAAAGGTCGCCGCGGCGGTGGTGGAGCGATTCGTGGAGCAAGGCGATTCGCTGTTGCTGCAGGGTGAAACGGGTTTCGAAATCGACCGGAAGCAGGATCCGGCGATGAAGGAGGCCGGTCGCGGCCGGCCCTTCGACGGCGGTTGTCAGAATGAGCTGGCAACCGTCGATGGCGTCGCCGTGGGGGCGCCCGGCCGCCACTGCTCGCCGCAGAAAACGCGTGTAACAGATCAGGTGATAGGTCAGGAATATTGCGGCGCCGGTAGCCCAGACAAGAAGCCACCGGTCCATATCTTGCCCTGCGGCGCGGGTTGCAGGCTCGATGATCAATGCCCAGTCGATGGCTCCCGACGGAGCGCCGCTTGCTGCCGCTGGCAATTGCGGTATCTGGGGTATCAGCAAACGGAGCGCAGGGGCGATCCACAAAGCGTAGGACGCCCGCGGCCCAAACAAGCGCCCAACCGGACGCCGGACCAGGAGCACGATCGCAACCAGGACGGACGCGGTCAGCAGGTTGAACGCGAGCTGGCTCATTTCTTGAGCTCCCTCACCAACGCCTCGAGTTCGGCGAGATCGTCGTTGGTGAGGTTGCGGCGCGCGGCGAGCTGGGCGACCAGCGGTGACAGTCGGCCACCGAACAGGCGATCGACCAGCCGTCCGGCCTGATCCGCAGCGACGGTGTCGCGGCCGACCAACGGACAATAAAGGAAGCGGCGCCCCTGCGCCCTGGTTTCCAGCGCGCCTTTGTCGACCAGCCGGGACAGCATCGTCTTGACGGTGGTGGCAGACCAGTCGCGATGGCCGGGAATGGCGCTGATGATCTCGCTGGCAGCAAGCGGAGACTTGCGCCACAATACCGCCATCAGTTCGAGCTCGGCATCGGAGAGTCGGACATCCTGTTTCATTCGACTACAATTGTAGTCACAGGATGAATGACAGATGAACCGCAGTTAGCAGCGCAATCCGTAGGGGCCTACCCGCGCCGCGACGCTGCCGGTGGAGCCGGGCGCAAGCAACTCGATTTCAACCTTGCTGCTGGACACACCCTTGCACAATTCGCTGGGCAATTTCACGCGGACCGATTGTCCCGGCTGCATTGCATTGAGGAGCACCTCGCCGCGCTCGTCACCACGACGACGGAAGCGAAGCGTGCCGCCTTTTTCCAACCCCTGCACTGCGCTGACGATCAGCGTCGTTTCCTTTTCGAGGAAGTCGCAGGTGCCGCCGGTCCCCTTCTGACCCCACGCCAGACATTTCAGCTTGAACGCCATCGCCTTATTCGGCGGCGCGGTGACGGGAGCCGATCCGGCAACGGCGGTCGCCGCCACTTTCGGTGGGTCGAGTGACGGCAACACCGAGGTCTCGAACCGTTCGGTCGGCATGTTGAGCGGCGGAGCAAGCGATGCCTGCCCCAGATTGATCGGGCCGGCCAAGACGCGTTGCGGCTTGGCATATTTCGCAATCTCGCCTTTCAATTGGGCAACCAATTCTCCCTTCGCGGCGGGAGGCATCCGACGTTCCTCGAGTTCGGCAATCGCCGCTTCCAGGGTTTTTACCCAGTCGGCATCGCTCGCGCCGGGATTGGAGCAGAGTTTGACGCGGGTCGAGCGCTTCTTGACCGGGTCGATCTCGATCATCGTCTCGAATTTGTGGTTGCTGCATTGCTCGATCAGCGCCTCGCGCTCAGGCGTTGCCCCTTCGACGACATCGCCTTCCGGCGCGACCTGGGTCTGGGCGGAATCGGGCGCCGTTGGCGAGTCCGCCTGAGGCGACGCAATTTGGGCGGCGGCGGGGATGGCAAAAACCATGGTCGCCGCAAACAGGATGCGCTTCGTGGTCGCCAAATTTACCTCCCAAAACGATGAACTATTCCGGCTGTTAGGCGCGGCGTGGTGAATTGCGCTTGAACGCTGCACGGGGGCGACGTCAAGCATGATGAATGTCCCAAAACCTGTCGGAAAACTTTACGGTTGGCCGCAGTAGCTTGAAACGGCGAGGATTGTTTTCCGCTGATTTTCGCCGATTTTATCAATTGGCACGCGCCCTGCATATATCATGGCGTCCACTTGGTTCCACAAACCAAATCAAAGGGCGGCACGCGGTTTCTGGTCCCGCGGCCGCCCTTTTTGATTCCGGCGATGCGCGCCGATCAGTCGGCCTTGGCGACGTCCGCAACCAATGTCTGCAATTCGCCGCTTTCGAACATTTCCATCATGATGTCGCTGCCGCCGACGAATTCGCCCTTTACGTAAAGCTGGGGGATGGTCGGCCAGTCGCTATAGCCCTTGATCCCCTGACGCACATCCTGGTCCTGCAAGACGTCGACGCTTTCGAACGCGACGCCAAGATGGTCGAGGATCGCGATCGCACGGCTGGAAAAGCCGCATTGCGGGAACAACGGACTTCCCTTCATGAACAGCACGACATCGCTGCTTTTGACGATTCCTTCGATCTTATCGTTGACGTCACTCATTCATGGTCTCCCGATGGCACGACGGTTTCCAGCTGCAGCGCGTGCAGCTCATTGCCCATCTTGCCCTTCAAGGCGGCATACACCGCCTGGTGCTGGCGAACCCGGCTCATTCCCGCAAAAGCAGGAGTGATGACACGGGCCGCAAAATGGTCGTTATCGCCGGCAAGGTCGCGGATTTCGACGACCGCATCCGGAAATGCCGCGACGATCATCGCCTCGATCTCGGATGCGGGCATCGGCATCAGTTGGACTGCTCGATGATCTGGCGCCGGGCATCGACAAGCTTGTGGCCGAGCGTTTCGCGGATCGTCGCTTCGTCGGTGTCGACCCCGGCAGCGGTCAGGTCGCCAAGCACCTTGCGGATGACGTCCTCATCGCCCGCTTCCTCGAAGTCGGCGCGCACGACGTCCTTGGCATAGCTTTCTGCCTCAGCCTGGGTCAGTCCCATCTGGCGGGCGGCCCATTCGCCGAGCAGGCGATTGCGGCGGGCCATGACCCGGAACTGCATTTCCTCGTCATGGGCGAACTTCGCTTCGAATGCGCGTTCGCGATCGTCGAAGGTGGTCATCGTCAGTCCTCACATTTGCGTTTGACCGCCAGATAGGGGGGCAAGGCCGTTCAGTCCAGCACGACTACCAGCTTGCCGATGGCGGAGCGGCCGCCGAGCGCCGCGATTGCATCGCCTGCCTCCTCGAGCCGATAGGTCTTGCTTACCATCGGCGCGATCTTGCCGGCGTCCCACAGATCGAACAATTCGGCGACATGGGCGGCATTGGCCCTGGGATCGCGCGCCGCAAAGGCGCCCCAGAACACGCCGCAGACGTCGCAGCTTTTCAGCAAGGTCAGGTTGAGCGGAAGGCGCGGGATCCCGGCCGGGAAACCGACAACAAGATAGCGCCCTTCCCAGGCAATCGACCGAAGAGCGGGTTCGGCATAATCGCCGCCGACCGGATCGTAGATGACATTGGCACCGTCCTTGCCGACGGCTGCCTTGAACGCCGCGGCAAGAGCCTTTGACGCGTCCTTGTCGAACGGGCCGCGCGGATAGACGAGAGCATCGTCCGCGCCAGCGTTGCGGGCCGCCTCGGCCTTTTCCTCACTGGACACCGCGGCGATTACCCGAGCGCCGCGCGCCTTGCCGAGTTCAATCGCGGCGAGGCCGACGCCGCCTGCCGCACCAAGCACGAGCAGCGTATCGCCTTGCTTCAGATGCCCGCGATCCCAAAGTGCGTGGATCGAGGTGCCGTAGGTCATCAGCAACGCCGCGCCTTCGGTAAAGCTTCGTCTGTCGGGAAGCTTGTAGGCATTGCGCGCAGGAACGACCGCCTGCTCGGCGAGCCCGTTCCATCCGCACGCGCCGATCATCCGGTCGCCAATCGCCCAGTCCTCGACCCCGTCGCCGACGCCAATCACTTCGCCCGCAATTTCGCCGCCAGGCG
>JBDTMR010000108.1:0-5693 GCA_039934175.1 Sphingomicrobium sp. | reverse complement strand
ATCCCGTTGACGAGATTGAGCCACGCCGACTGAACCTGGTCGTTGCGAAGCGAGCCACGCACCGGTGTGGAACTGGCAGAATCGCCGAAACCCTCGACCAGCCTGCGCCGCTCGGCGCTGCGCGTCCCTAGGGCCATGGCGAGCAGATAGGCGGCGAAGGCCACAACGCCAAACAAGGCCGCGAGCAGGATGAGCTTGAGCATCATATTCTGGGCGATCAGGTCTATCATGCAATCATACCTTCAGGTCGACCAGTTTGCGGATCCAAACGAAGCCGGTCACGTACAAGATGATGAGAAAAGCAAAGCCCGGGATGAACGCTGGATCGTCGGCGACGTCGAGGTAGAAGCTGGGGTTGAACACGAACAAGGCGGAGAAGGCGAGGATCGGTAACGCCGTCAGCATGACAGCGGTCATCCTTCCTTCGCTCGACAAGGCACGGACCTTGAGCATCATCGTTTGACGCTCGCGAATGACTTGGGACAGATTTTCGAGAATCTCGGCAAGGTTGCCGCCGGTTTCCGATTGAACGGACAGCGACACGACAAACATTCGCATATCATCGAGATCCCATCGGTCTGCCATCGACTGCAGCGCATCGCGGAGATCGGAGCCGTAGGTGACTTCATCGACCACCATGCCAAACTCGCTGCCAATCGGATCCTGCATTTCGACCGTCAGGAGATCGAGCGCAGAAGCGATCGGGTGGCCAGCCCGAAGACCACGCACGAAGACGTCAAGCGCGACAGGGAATTGTTCTTGCACCTTGCGCCGGGCGCGCGTTGCCTTCGCTTGCAGGAACATGATCGGAAGAAATGCGCCCGCCACGATGCAGAATGTGGCGAGCATCAACAGGCGGCCGGCGCCGAAATTCATGCCGCTGACGACCATCGCGAGTACAGCAAACAGGAACAGTGCGAACGGAGCGACGGCAATCGCGGTCATGACCTGCGCTCTGGGCCAAGTGATGCGCGATGCAATCAACATGCGTTCCAGTTTTCTCGCGGCGCCCTGAAGGAACATCGGAAGACCCGCGGAAACGTCGGTTGTTCGCCTCAGCAAAGTCATCACTTCGCCATGGGAGCGCCCCTCCCCGATCAGCTTCAACCGGAAATTCACCGCACGTTTTGCGCCCTGGCTGCGCACAAGTCGTTCGACCATAACGTCGGCGACGAGGATCACCGTTCCGAACAGGCACACCAATATGAGGGCCTTGATCCACGAGTCGGTCATCAATCGTACTTCGCGTCTGGCCGGAACAGGTCGGCGGAAAGTGTCAGTCCATGCGCGGCACAAGCCTCGAGAAAACGTGGGCGGATTCCCGTCGCTTCGAACTTTCCGAGAACCAGTCCATCGGCAGTGATGCCGGTTTGCCGGAAGCGGAAGATTTCCTGCATGGTCACGATCTCGCCTTCCATGCCGGTAAGTTCGGACAGGCTGACCAGCCTGCGCCGCCCGTCGTTGAGGCGCGCGACCTGGATCACGACGTTAATGGCCGACGCGATTTGCGCCCGGGCCGAGCGCGGTGCAATGTCGATCCCGCTCATCGCAATCATCTGTTCGACGCGGGACAAGGCATCGCGCGGCGTGTTGGCGTGAACCGTCGTCATCGAACCTTCATGGCCGGTATTCATCGCCTGGAGCATATCGAACGCCTCACCGGCGCGAACTTCGCCGACAATGATCCGATCCGGGCGCATGCGAAGCGCATTTTTGACGAGGTCGCGCTGGCCGATTTCGCCCTTGCCCTCGATATTCGAAGGCCGCGTTTCGAGCCGGACGACATGCTTCTGCTGCAGCTGGAGTTCTGCCGAATCTTCGATCGTCACGATCCGTTCGCGATTGTCGATATAGGCCGACATGGCGTTGAGCATCGTCGTCTTGCCCGAGCCGGTGCCGCCGGAGATCAGCACGTTGCGACGCGACGCGACGACCGCTTCGAGCACCTGCGCCACCTGTTGCGGGACGCTGCCGATTTCGATCAGTCGTTCTAGGCTGATCGGGACTCGCGCAAATTTGCGGATCGAGAGCGTCGATCCGTCGATCGCCAATGGCGGCACAATGGCGTTAACGCGGCTGCCGTCGGCAAGACGAGCATCGACCATCGGCGAGGATTCATCGACGCGTCGGCCGACCGCCGAAACGATCTTCTGGATGATCCGGATAAGATGCTTCTCGTCCTTGAAGCGAACCGGCGTCTCTTCCAGCACGCCATAGCGTTCGACGAAAACGCTCTGATGTCCGTTGACGAGGATGTCGGTAATCGTCGGATCCTTGAGCAAGGGTTCGAGCGGTCCGAGTCCGAGCAATTCGTCAAGAATGTCGGCGACCAGCTGGCGACGTTCGACCTGGTTGAGGGCATGGTTCTGCTTGGCGAGTTGCTCGGCGACGATATCGCCCACTTCGGCTTCGATCTGTTCGCGCGACATGTGGTCGAGCGCGGACAGGTTGATGAGTCCGAGCAAGCGCTGGTGAAGCTCAACCTTGAGGTCAGTGTTGCTGTCACGTTTGGCGAAGGCCCCGGCGTCGCCCATGGTGACGAGGCGATGCTGCTCGAACGCGGTCAGATCCTGTTCCGGATCGGGTGCATCGGCGGTCGATTTTCGAACATTCCACATAGCGTCAGCCTTCCTGTCCGAGGATCGAAGCCAAGTCGGCGGCGAGTGCTTCAATGTCCTTGCCAAGCGCGCTCTTGGACTTGATGTCCGACAGAGGCACCCCGCGGTCAATTGCCGATCGCATCAGGGGATGGTCGTTGGCGATCGTGAAGGACACATCGCGCCCCAGCGCCTTGTGGACGTCACTTAGCCTGACCGACTTCATCAGCCCTTTTTCCATCCGGTTGACGACGATTCGAACGTCGAGCGCGCCGAGGTCCTGGCTGCGAAGCAGATCGAGCTGACGGCGGGCGCGGTGCAGTGACGAAACCGACATTTCGGTTACCAACAATGCAACGTCGGCGCGCGCGGCAAGCGACAGCGACCAGTTCGTCCAGTTGCTCGGCAAATCGACGAAAACCGTCCCGAATTCCCTAGCGGCGAGCGTAACCAGATCGATGACGAGATCGCTCGACAACGATTCGAGCGGTATCATGTCGGGCGGCGCGGCGATGACCCGAAGCCCGCTGGCGTGGACTGACGACGTCACGCGGAGGAAATCGCCGTCGACGCGCGATCCGGCTTCGATCAGGTCGCCAACCGACAAGGTCGGTCGCATTCCAAGCTGGAACGCCGCATCGCCAAACTGAACGTCGAAGTCGATCAGGCAGGCTTCCCGGCCGTGCGCCGCCGCTTTGCGAGCAAAACTTATCGCAGTCTGGGTCAGCAGCGATGTGGCGCCGACGCCGCCGACTGCCTTCAACATTGCGACTATCTTACCGGACTTGTTGTCCAAGCTCGACGATCGCTCATCGATCTCGGCGCGGATGGGGCTCAGCGACCGTTCGAGTTCCGCGTTTTCGATCGGCAGCGGCATGACGTCGTGCGCGCCGGCCAGGATCAGTTCGCGAACGACCTTGAGCGGCGGGTCGTAAAGCGCGGCAATTATCGGCGTCTTGCCAACGACCAGTTTGCGGAACCGCTCCAGCGAAGCGGCATTGTCGGCATCGACCTGGACCACGGCGGCAGGCGCCCCGGCCAGATCCTCAAGCGCGATCGGTTGTTCGGAGGGCATCAAGTTCAACGAGAAGCCAAATCCGGCAATTCGAGTCGAAACGAGATCGGCCGCATCGCCGCGCGCTTCCGACAGGAACACCAGCACCGGCGTTTCACGGTGGCTGGCCTGCCACACCTTCCCGGTCTCGTTCGGAGTTAACGCGGTCATACGATACGCACCCTAATTGGCCTGCGTGCCGGCACTGTCTTCGGCAGACAATGTCGTAGCGAAAGCAGGAAGGTTGAACGCCACACCGCCAAACAGGGCGATCGGGCGAAATTGCATGCCGACGAGTCGGACCGTCACTAGCGGGACGAGGTCCATGCCGGTCGGATCACCGGCAAAGCCGATACCCGATCCGCGAAATTCGACACGGACATTGGCCGCCGCAATATCGGGCCGCATCGCCTTCATCCGGTTGACGAGGTTCGTGAACGACGCTGCCGGGATCGTCACGTTCGACGGGCACGGCGATGTCGTGCATGTGCACGAGCCGCTACTGCACGTCAGCAGGCCGAGCGCCGCGGGATTGCGGATGTCCGATCCGGTCTGACAGGCCTCGTAGGTCCCGTTATTGTCATCGTCGCAATTGGCGCTGTTGGTATAATCTTCATTGACCAGGCCCGCGGGGATGACGTTGGTGACGATCGCGAAGCGCGCACCCATCTGGGTCGCCTTTTCGGCGCGATTGGTTTCGTAGAGGAACCGGCCCGCATCGATGATTCCGAACAGGAGCAAGAGGAGCAGCGGCAAGACGAGCGCAAATTCGGCGGCGGTTGCGCCCGATCGGTCGCGGCGGACCCCATTCAAGGCAGCAAGCATCGTCACGCGCCAAACACTGCGGCTTGCTCACGCGCATTCAAGGTCAAACCCGAGCGCAGCCCGAACATCGAGGTGAACGGCAGCGACGCTCGAACGGTTATCACCGGCACTTGTCCGCTGTTCGCAGAATAGATGCCGCCAAGGGTAGTGCCGTTGGCCGACGTGACGCAAGCCAGGTCGATCGCGAACACAGTCGTTCCCGACCCCCAATTGGGAAGGAGTGCTGTGCCACCGGAAAGCCTACCGGTGCGCACCAGTGTCTGCGTCTGAGTGACGACGGGGGCCGCAACGGTCGAATTGGTGCAGTCGAAATTGTCGATCCGCTGGCGCGCGGCGTAGACCGAGCCATCGCGCACCGCCTTAACCAGGACATGCTGGCTCCAGAAATAGCGGCCAAGCTCGGTGCAACCGAACATCAGTGCCACGAGCAACGGAATGACGAGCGCCATTTCAGCCGCCGCAGTGCCAGCATCGTCGCGAACGAGGCGTGCGTTTATCCTCATTTGATCAACCGCGGACGTTGGCGGAGATAATATTGGAAGGCGCTTTGTCCGTTGGCACGAACGGAAACGCTGATTACCTCACCGTAAATCTCGTCCTTGCCGGTTGCATAAGGCGACGTTCGATCAAGCGAAGGTTCGACGAAGAAAATATCCGCGAACCGGAGCACGCGTGCATCGAACTTTCCGTTTTCGCCGGTGCAGTCGACGACGGCGACCGTAAGCCGGCGGCGATCCTTCTGCGTCGCACTTGCGGCGACAGCCGTGCCGTTGACCGGTTGCCGGGGCGCGCAACGATTGGTGAAGGTATAGTCGCGGTTCGCGCCCTGATCTTTAAATGGAATGGGATTTGCGGTCACATCCTTGTTGAGTTGCGAGAGACGATTTGTTTTGTCTCCCAGTTCCCAAGAATACATGTCCCAGCGTGACAGCGTCGCTGCCGTCTTGCCCATTGCGGTAGCAATTGCCGCCACCGTGGTGCCTGAATGATGAGATGCGACGTATGCCGCCGCATCCCACGCGCCATTCCCGAAATTGGTCGTGCAGGAGCCGTTGATGTGACAGGTATCGCGAGGCAGGCCCTTGGGTACCGTCCCTTGGACCAGGCCGTTTCTGTCGACATTATTGTCGCCATTGTCCCGCTTCGCACCTGCCGCTCCGCAGCCCGGATTGGACGGGATCGGGTCGGTAGTTTTGACTCTCACATCGACGGTTTCG
>JBDTMR010000107.1:0-5862 GCA_039934175.1 Sphingomicrobium sp. | reverse complement strand
AATGGCGGGGAGCGCTCGCAACGACTGGGCCGATACCGTCGACCTGATGCCGACGGTTTCGGCAATGATCGGTCTGCGTCTCGAAAAGGGCACGACTGACGGCCGCTGTCTAGCCAATATTCCTGGGGTCATCTGCCCGCGTTAATTCGCCTCTTGCAAGTCTCTCAAAACACGGCATAAATCATACGCGCCGAACAAGCCGCGTGTGGAACTGTTGCGGCGCGCCGGTTTTTCTTCATCCGATTTGATATGGGATGAGGGGCAACAGGGAGAGGCCAGTATGCGTCGCTTGATCATCGCTGCCACGTGCGCCGCCGCGCTGAGCGCCTGCGTTCAGACCAAACAATATGCTGACGTCCAGTTCGCGCCGCCTGAGGGCGAGTATAAATTGCTCGTCATGCGCCCCGACGTCAGCGTCGGTTCGGTGACGACGGGTGGACTGGTCGAACCGCGCGCCGACTGGACGGAGCAATCGCGCGCGAATTTGCTCGCAGCGTTGAAGGCACAGCAGGCGAGCCGCGGCGGCAATGTGTTGATCCTGGAGAAGCGTGACGGCCTGGCGACGATGGGGGTCAATTCCGACACGGTCGCCGAGCTTGAGCGGCTTCATTATGCGGTCGGCGCGTCGATCGCGCTTCACCGCTATTCGGGCGCTTACCTCCCGACCAAACGGCGCAAGGGGCTCGACTGGACCCTGGGTCAGCAGGCCGTCGATCTGGGCCGCCGGACCGGATATGATTATGCGCTTTTCCTCCACGCCGAAGACAGTTTCGCTTCGACCGGGCGCGTCGCCTTGCAGGTGCTTGGCGCCGCAGGTTGCATCGTCGGTTTCTGCGCGCCGAACATCGGTGGCGGCGGTCAGTTTGCTTATGCAAGCCTTGTCGACCTGCGCACGGGGGAGGTGGTCTGGTTCAATGTCCTGCAAGCCGGAACGCAAATCGCCGGAATCAGCATGGGCGACATCCGCAAGCCCGAAGGTGCGGCGCAGATGGTCGACCGACTGCTCAATCGGATGAAGCCGGGCAGAGAGGTCCAGCGCGCAATGAAGGCGAGCGGACAGTGAGCGTCCTGGTTAGCAGGCGCGGACTACTGGCCGGGGGTGGTGCGATCGCTGCGGCAGCGCTGGGAACTGGCATTGCGGTGGCGCGGATTCTTCCTGGCGCGATGCAGCCGCTGATCGGCCCGGGCTACAAACCGACCGATCGTGACGAAATTGGCCTGTGGCAGCAAATGGAGCGAGTCGAGGAGGAAATCGCAGGCTCCAACTTGCTGATCAAGGATCCTGGGCTCAACGACTATTTGCGCGATCTGATCGGGAACGTCGGCGGCCCTGCGGCCAAGGACATGCGCATCTATCTGGCGCGAATTCCCGAATTCAACGCGGTGATGTTCCCGACCGGGTTCGCGGTCGTTTTCTCCGGCTTGCTCCTGCGCATGCGCAACGAAGCCCAGTTGGCCGGTGTGATTGCCCACGAAAGCGCCCATTTCCTGCGCAAGCACCAGATCCGGCAGTGGCGCGACGTTCGCCGAAAGACCGATCTGCTCGCGATTGCGGCAATGGGCGCGGGCGTCGCTGGCGGGGCGGCGGGCGTTTACACCGGCGATCTTGCCCGGCTTGCGCAACTTGGCACCATCCTCACCATGCTGCGATACAATCGATCGCTCGAGGCGGAAGCCGACGCAATGGGTGTCCGATTGCTTGCCGATGCGGGCTATGCCCCGATGGAAATGTCGCGAACGTGGGAGCAGCTTATCGGCGAACTCGATGCCTCGGCCAAATATCGCCGCAAGAAACGCGATCGCGGCTATTCCTTGTTCTCGACGCACCCGGCGCCCGAGGCGCGGATGGCTGATCTGAAGTTGTCTGCGTCCGAGGTCACCATCGCGGGTCGTTCCTATGAAGACCATCGCGCGCGCTACTTGCGTGCGATCGGCGCGATCCGCCCGACGTTGCTTGACGATCAGGTCAAGCTCAACGATCCGGGCGCGAGCCAGTATATTATCGATACGCTGGCGCAGGACGGCTGGAACGGCCTGCTCCGGTTCTACGAAGCCGAGGTCTGGCGCTTGCGCAATCGGGCCGGCGATGATGCTCGCGCAGCGCAGGGCTACGCCGTTGCAGTCCAATATGCCGATGCCCCTGCCGATGCGTGGCGCTGGCACGGGATCATGTTGCAGAAGGCCGGGCGCCGAGCGGAAGCAAAATATGCCTTCGCTCATTACCTCAGCGTCGCACCAGATGCGCCCGACGCACCCTTCATTCGCCAGCAGCTCCAGTTCTTGTGAGGTCCGCCATGTCCAGGTTCATTCCGCTCGCATTGACGGCGATCCTCGTGACCGCCTGCTCCTCGGTCGGCGGGGAAGGGTTCGGCTATGGCGGTTACACGCTGGTTCGGGCGCAGCAGCGCAGCGTCGGCGACGGATCGATGATCGTGACGCCGCCACGCGAATGGAACAGGCAGTCGAGCGTCTGGGCGATCGACGATATTCGTCAGGTCGAGGACTGGACTCTGAACGGGCCTTATCTCGATTCCATGAGCTTCGTCACCGGGCTGAAGGGCGGGCGTTACATCATCCGCCAGAGCAAACGGACCGCTCAGCAGGTCCCGAAGTTTCGGTCCGACATGACCGCGCCGGAAATCGCGGCGATGCTGGAGAGCTTTTACCGCGTAAAAGCGGGCGCGATCGACTTCAAGACGACGGGTCTTAGCCCGCGCCAGTTCATGGGCTATCCCGGTTTCCAGTTCGATTTCGATCACCTCGATACCGACGAGGTGTGGCGCCGAGGCCGCGCGGTCGGCGCTGTCATCGACACGCGACTCTACCTCGTTCTCCTCGATGGAGCGCGCGCGCATTATTATGCGGCGGCGCTCCCCGATTTAGAGGCGGTCGTAAATTCGGCGCGGTTGAAACGCTAGGCGACCGGCGAAATCGGTGTCGCCGGCGGTTCGGTTCCGGGCACCGGCGGCGCAGGAACGTCGATATCGGGTCCTGCGGGCGGAGTCTCCGGAGGAGCCTCGCTCGGTTGTCCGGGCTGCGGCGGTTGGGGCGTGTCGGGGGTGGGGGTGTCGTCGGGCATCATCGTTTCTCCTTGCCTGCCCAACGGTTCGCCGCGCCAACAAGTTTCGTGGCGCTTGCCCCCACGCTTATCCTTGCTATAGGCCGCGCACCTTAAATGGCGACCGCGCGCGCGTGGCGGAATTGGTAGACGCGGCAGGTTTAGGTCCTGTTGTCGAAAGATGTGGGGGTTCGAGTCCCTCCGCGCGCACCATCGTCGCAGTTGCGGCGATGGTGGACCAAGGACCAGATTGTGCGCAGAAACCAGATTGTTGGACAGGATATTAGATTGTTATGAAGACCGTCGAGACGGAAAATAAGGGCCTGAAGCGCGGCTACACGCTGACCATTCCGGCCAAGGACATCGATGCCCGCATGGACGCCGAAGTGAAGCGCATGGCGCCGCAGGTGCGCATGCCCGGCTTCCGCCCCGGCAAGGTGCCGGCCAACCTCATCCGCAAGATGCACAGCGAGCAGCTGCACGGCGAAGCGCTGCAGAGTGCGGTCCAGCTTGGTGTCCAGAAGCTCCTGAACGACAACAAGCTGCGTCCCGCGATGCAGCCGCAGGTCGAACTGGCCGACGGCTATGAACAGGGCAAGGATGCCGAAGTCAGTGTCAGCTTCGAAGCGCTGCCCGACGTTCCGACTCCCAAGATCGACAAGATCAGGCTTGAGCGCCTGACGGTGGAACCCGACGAAAAGCTCGTCGAGGAACAGCTCAACCAGCTTGCTGCCTCGCAGACCCGCTACGAAGATGCGAAGAAGGGCCACAAGGCGGCCAGCGGCGACCAGGTCGTAATCGACTTCGTCGGCAAGGCCGACGGCATTGCGTTCGAGGGCGGTACCGGCACCGACATGCCCGTCGTGATCGGTTCGGGCCAGCTCATCCCGGGCTTTGAAGACCAGATGGTCGGCGTAAAGGTCGGCGACGAAAAGGTTCTCAACGTGACCTTCCCGGACGATTATCCGGCCGACAATCTCAAGGGCAAGCCTGCGACGTTCGACATCGTCGTCAAGGAAGTCAAAGTCGCCGGCAAGACCAAGATTGACGACGATTTCGCCAAGTCGCTCGGGCTCAACGATCTCGAACAGCTCCAGGGCCTGATCCGCAGCCAGGCGCAGGACGAACTCAACGGGCTGACCCGCACCCATATGAAGCGTCGCTTGCTCGACCAGCTTGCCGCCGACCATGATTTCGAAGTTCCGCCGTCGATGGTCGACGCGGAATTCGAGAACATCATGGCCCAGCTTCGCCACGAAGCGAGCCACGAGGACGATAGCGAAGCAGCGCTGAAGGAAATCGAGAGCGAAGCCGACGATTATCGCGGGATCGCCGAACGCCGCGTTCGCCTCGGCCTGCTGCTCAGCGAAATCGGAGCCGCCAATGGCGTCGAGGTCAGCCAGCAGGAAATGAATCGCCTGATCGGGCAGGCTGCGTCGCAGTATCAGCCCAAGGATCGTGACCGGTTCATCCAGTACGTCCAGAACGAGCCGATGGCCGCCGCCCAGCTCCGCGCTCCGCTGTATGAGGACAAGGTCGTCGACTTCCTCTTCTCGAAGGCCGACGTGACCGAGCGCGCCTCGACCCGCGAACAACTCGAAGCCGATCTCGAGAGCGAAGAGGGTCATGTTCACGGTGCGGGCTGTGGGCACGAGCATGGTGAGACGAAAAAGCCGGCGGCCAAGAAGAAAGCGGCACCCGCAAAGGCGAAGGCGGACGCCAAGCCTGCCAAGACCGAAGCAAAGCCTGCCGCGGCCAAGAAGCCCGCTGCCAAGGCGGCTCCCGCCAAGCCAGCGGCTGCGAAGAAGTCCGCACCAAAGGTGGCTCCCGCCAAAAAGGCCGACGCGAAGCCTGCGGCTGCGAAAAAGCCGGCCGCCAAGAAAAAGTAACGCAGAACTAACGGGCGGCGGTTAAAGGGAAGACATGACCATGTCTCGAACCCCTTTGATCGCCGTCCTCCTCCCTTGTTATAACGAGGAAGCCGCGATCGCGCGCACCGTGGCGGGATTCCGGGCTGTGCTGCCCGATGCGGCAATCTACGTTTATGACAACAACAGTGCCGATGGTACCGTCGAAGAAGCGCGCAAGGCCGGTGCAATCGTTCGGACCGAGCGGACGCAAGGCAAAGGCAATGTCGTCCGGCGGATGTTCGCCGATATCGACGCCGACGTCTATCTGATGGCGGACGGCGACCTGACATACGATCCTTGCGCTGCTCCAGAGATGGTAAGGCAACTAATCGACGAGCAACTTGATATGGTGGTCGGCACGCGCCAGCATGACGCCAAGGACGCCTATCGTGGCGGACATGTCCTTGGAAATCGTTTGTTCACGGGACTTTTGTCGGGGCTGTTTGGTCGCAGTTTTACCGACATCTTCTCAGGCTACCGCGCGTTTTCTCGGCGTTTCGTCAAAAGCTTCCCGGTGTTGTCCGAGGGTTTCGAGATCGAGACCGAGATGAGCGTCCATGCGCTCGAACTGAAGATGCCGGTCGGAGAAGTTGCGACCGCTTACGGAGCGCGGCCCGAAGGTTCGGCATCGAAACTGAGCACCTACCGCGACGGATGGCGGATCCTCAAGACGATCGGCACACTCTATCGAGTGGAGCGTCCGGTGCTTTTTTATGGTGGCATCGGGGCGTTACTTCTCGCCGCGGCGGTGTTCCTGTCGGTGCCGCTGGTCGTGACTTATCTCGACACCGGGCTGGTCCCACGATTCCCGACGGCAATCCTGGTGACGGGAATGGTGATCATTGCCGTGCTCTGCTTCTTCGCCGGGTTAATCCTCGATACCGTCACACGCGG
>JBDTMR010000106.1:0-5873 GCA_039934175.1 Sphingomicrobium sp. | reverse complement strand
TACAACTGGCTGATCCGTCGCAACAAGACGATCCTCGAGGATCTCGGTGCCTTCACCAACGACATTCATGGCTATCTCGCCTCGAATGGTTCGGTGAAGCCGGCGATGGCGTCGGCAGGTAAGCCTGCTCCGAAGGCTCCGGTTGCACCGACGGCGGCGCCGCGCGCCAACTAAGATTGCTGAGCCCGGTACGGCGATTCGGTTGGATCGGGCGGCAATCGCAGCGAACACGTTCAAGCCAAGTTAGGAATCCCTATGGGAATGAGTGTAGGCCAGGACAGCGGTGACGAAGACGTCCCCATGTCCGACATCAACACCACGCCGCTCGTCGACGTGATGCTGGTGCTGCTGATCATCTTCCTGATCGCCGTCCCGGTGGTCTTGCAATCGGTTCCGGTGCAGCTTCCGACGGTGGCCTACGAAGTGACGCAGACCAAGCCCGAAAACGTCAATCTGTCGGTCACGGCCGGTCCGGACGGCAAGTGCGAAGTTTATTGGAACCTTCAAAAGGTAACCTCGGACGAATTGCTCGACAAGGCCGTCAAGCAGCTCGAAGATCTCATCAAGAAGGTCGGCGGCGTCGAGAATGTGAACGAAGACAATATGCCCGAAGCGCACATCCGCGGCGACATCAACACGCCTTACCGTTGCATCGGTGGCGCGGTGTTCACGATGCAGCGCGCGGGCTTTGCTCGGGTCGGCTTCATCTCGCAGCCTAACCCGCTGGTTAATCAGTAAGCTCACCGGAGAACGCCACCATGGCAATGCAAACAACCTCCAATAACGAATCGGGTGAGCCGATGATGGAGATCAACACGACGCCGCTTATCGACGTCATGTTGGTCATGATCATCATGCTGATCATCACGATTCCGCCGCAGACCCATGCGGTGAAGCTGGATCTGCCGCAGAACCAGCAGAACAATACTCCGCCGCCGATCGATCCGGTCAAGAACAAGATCGTCGTCACGCAGGCTGGTGAGGTGCTGTGGAATGGCAGCCCGGTAAATCTCGACCAGTTGCGCGTCTTCCTGGAAGCGTCGCAGCAGATCAATCCGGTTCCCGAATTGCACCTGCAGCCGGAACCGGACGCGCGTTACGAAACCGTCGACGAAGTGCTCGCGGTGACGAAGCGGGCCAAGGTCTCGAAGATGGGGTTCGTCGGGAACGACGCTTACATGAACTGGTAAGCCTTGCCGCACGTGAATCGATTGGGGCGGTCCTTTGGGGCCGCCCTTTTTCGTTAGTGCGGCACAATCGACGACTCCGTAAACGGAGAGATCGAAACGGATAGGGGATCCTGCCGGTTGAGATGGGGTGTTGAAGCCTGACCACTGAACCGATGAGCGAACTCAACACGACGCCCCTGATCGACGTCCTGCTGGCACGCATCGTGATGTTGATCATCACCGTTCCGTCGCAAACCCACAAAGTATCGGTCGATTTGGCCAGTGGCCCGGCCCCATTTGAAGCCGACCCCGTCAGCAACACGCTGTCGGTCGACGAATCGGGAAGGGCGCGTTGGAATGGGGAGCCGGTGACTGATGCGGAGATCGGCTCGATATCGGCCGAGACCGCGCAAATGTCGCCCGCTCCCGAGCTACACTTCATTCCCGACGCGAATGCAAAATACGAAAGGGTCGACTCGCTGCTGGCGTTGATCAAGCGCGCCGAAATCCGGCGAATGGGCTTTGTCGGCAATGAGCGCTACGCGCGTTTCTGATCCAGTCAGGCGGACCTGAAAGTCAGCGACAGGCCGTTGATGCAGTGACGCTTGCCGGTCGGGCGCGGGCCGTCGTCGAAGACATGGCCGAGATGGCCGCCGCAACGGCTGCAATGTTCCTCGGTCCGGCTCATTCCCAGGCTGGAATCGTTGCGGAACGCGACCTTGCCGGGGATTTCGCGGAAGAAGCTGGGCCAGCCGGTCCCGCTGTCGAATTTGGTGGCTGACAGGAATACAGGCTGCCCACAACCGGCACAGGCGTACGTGCCGCGGCGCTTTTCCTTCAGCAAGGGCGAGGAGAAGGGGCGCTCGGTCCCTTCCTGGCGGAGGATGGCGAACCGTTGGGCACCGAGCTGCGCTTTCCATTGCGCTTCGCTTTTCTGAACCGCGAATTTTCCGCCAGCCGCGTCGCCAGGCCGGGAAATGGCAACGAAGCCTCCGAACAGCGCGAGGCTTCCTGCGCCGATCGCGAAGCGTCGGGTCATCATTGTCTTGTCGTCGGGGGTCGGTTTGATGTCCATGTGGGTAGTTACGTGGTGGAGGGGCGGAAAGTTTCAATCCCACGCAAGATAATCGTCGCGATCGGCTAGCTGGAAGCGCCGTCGAACTGCAGCTTGGCGAGACGCGAATAAAGACCGCCGGCCGCGACCAGTGCGGCGTGCTTGCCTTGTTCGACGATGCGGCCATCCTCCATCACGACGATCCGGTCGGCAGCACGGACGGTGGCGAGGCGGTGGGCGATGACGATCGTGGTGCGACCTTCCATCAGCCGTTCGAGCGCCTGCTGGACGAGTTGCTCGCTTTCGGCGTCGAGCGCGCTGGTCGCTTCGTCGAGGAGAAGCAACGGCGCATCGCGGCGAAGCAGGGCGCGGGCGATTGCCAAGCGTTGGCGCTGGCCGCCGGATAGACGGGCGCCGCCTTCGCCCATGAAAGTGTCGAGACCGTCGGGGAGATGGCGCAGGAATTGCTCGGCATTGGCATCGCGCGCGGCTTCCCAAATGGCGTCCTCGGTCGCGTCCCAATTGCCGTAGCGCAGATTGTCGCGTGCGCTGGCGGCGAAAATGACGGTTTCCTGCGGGACCATCGCGATGCGCTGACGAATGTCGGCGGGATCGGCCTTGGTCAGGTCGACGCCGTCGAGCAGCACGCGCCCGCCCTGCGGATCGTAGAAACGCTGCGCCATCTGGAACAGGGTCGTCTTGCCGGCGCCCGACGGGCCGACCACGGCGAGCATTTCGCCCGGGGTGACCTTGAGCGAAAAATCGTCGAGCGCGCTGACCTCGGGCCGGGTCGGATAATGGAACACGACATGGTCGAATTCCAGCGTGCCGAGCGGCGGTTCGGGCAAGGCAACCGGGTTGGCGGGCGGTGTGATGGTCGGTTCGACGACCAGCAATTCGTTGAGCCGGTCGGCGGCACCGGCCGCACGGAGGAGGTCGCCGTAAACTTCGCTGAGCGCGCCGAACGCACCGGCGACGAGGCCGCCATAAAGGACGAATGCGGCAATTGTGCCGCCTGACATGCGGCCCGCAGCGACGTCGACGGCGCCCTGCCAGATGATCATCGTGATCGACCCGAAGATGATCAGGATGAACAAGGCGGTCATGATCGCGCGCAGAGCGATGCGGCGCTTGGCGGTGGCGAAGACAGTTTCGGTGGCGTCGGTAAAGCGCTGCGCTTCGCGTCCCTGCTGGTTGAACGCCTGGACGACCTTCATCGCGCCGAGCACTTCACCGGTCACGGTGCCGACGTCGGCGATCCGGTCTTGGCTGCGCGCGGACACGGCACGGACCTTGCGGCCGAGGAACAGCACGGGCCCCATGATCAAGGGGATCCCGAGCAGCAGCATCCCGGCGAGCTTCGGCGCGAGGACGAAGAGCATGACGGTGCAGACGATGCCCATGATTGTGTTGCGCAGCGCGATTGAGACCGATGAACCGACGACCTGTTCGATCATCGTGGTGTCAACCGTGATCCGACTGGTGATCTCGGCGGGGCGGTTTTCCTCGAAAAAGGCGGGCGACTGGCGCAACAGATTGCGGTGCACCCTCAGGCGCACGTCGGCGACCACGCGCTCGCCGATCCAGCTGATCAGGTAAAATCGCGCGGCGGTCGCCAGCGCCATCACAACGACCAGCAGCAGGAGATATTCGAACCAGCGGTCGATGCCGCCGGTCCCGCCGACCGAAAAGCCGCGATCAATGATCATCTTGAAAGAATAAGGGATGCCCGATGTGGCAGCGGCGGCGAACAGCAAGGCGAGTCCAGCGCCGAGCAAATGGCCGGGATATTGCCGGGCCTGCGCCCACACCATCGCGAGGCTGCCGAGACTGCGACCCTTGGGTCGCTGGTGCGTTGGGGGAATGGCCATGGCGGCTCCCTAACAGTGTGTCTGCCAAGCCTCAATTGCCGCGTTGCGGCGGCTGCAATGCAGCATTTGTGTTGAAGCTTGCGGCAATGGGGTCCAGACAGTGCCGACCCTCCCACAAATCAAGGACATCGAATGCTTTACGACGCCTATGAGGTGCAAAAATCGCTGCTTGCCGGGGCGAGCAAGATGGCCTCGATGGGTGCGGGATGGTTGAGCAATCCGGCCAATCCGTTCGGTTACGGATCGATGGGCCCGATCGCTGCTGCGAGCCTTGATGTCTTTGCCCATGCCAGCGCGCCGCGCGGCAAGCCCGAATTCAACATTTCCGAGGTGCAGATCGGCAAGAAGATCGTCGCCGTCGACGAGGATGTCGTGCTGCGCAAGCCGTTCGGCCAGCTCAAGCGCTTCCGCAAGGTCGACGTCGAGAACCAGGGCCCCAAGCTGCTGATTGTTGCGCCGATGAGCGGCCATTTTGCGACGCTTTTGCGCGGAACCGTTGAGCGCATGATTCCGAAGCATGACGTCTACATCACCGACTGGCGCGATGCCCGCAACGTGCCGGTTGAGGAGGGGAGTTTCGATCTCGACGATTATGTCGATTATCTGATCGAATTTCTCGAGAAGATGGGCCCTGGATCGCATGTCCTGGCGGTGTGTCAGCCGTCGGTCCCGGCTTATGCGGCCGTCGCGTTGATGAATGCCGACAAGAGTCCGTCGGCGCCGAAAACGCTGACGATGATGGGCGGTCCGGTCGATACCCGCGAAGCGCCGACCGCGGTCAACACGCTGGCCACCGAACGGCCCTACGCCTGGTTCCAGCGCAACGTGATCGCCACGGTGCCGATGATCTACCCTGGCGCAGGACGAAAGGTCTATCCGGGGTTTCTGCAACTGGCCGGCTTCATGACGATGAATCTTGGCAGCCACCTCGTCAGTCATTGGGAAATGTTCAAGCATCTCGTCGTCGGCGACGATGAAAGCGCCGACGCCACCCGCGATTTCTACGACGAATATCGCTCGGTCGCCGACATGACGGCGGAATTCTACCTCCAGACCATCGACGTGGTGTTCCAGAAGCACGCGCTGCCCAAGGGCGAATATATGCACCGTGGCCGACTGGTCGATGCGGCCAAGATCACCAAGACCGCGTTGTTGGCGATCGAAGGCGAGCGCGACGATATCAGCGGGATCGGGCAGACCAAGGCGGCACTGACGCTGGCGACCAGGCTGGCTGACAGCAAGAAGCAGTATCTGATGGCCAAGGATGTCGGCCATTACGGCATCTTCAACGGCCGTAAATGGCGCGAACGGATTGCGCCGGTGGTCGAGAAGTTCATCGCCGCCAACGCCTGATCGGCGCACTGGCGCCGCGCGAAGAAACCCCTAAGCTGCCCCTTCGATCAGAAGAAGAGGCGATGATGAATGCAATTGCACGCCGGGAATTCCTGGGAGGCGCCGCAGCGCTAGGACTGGCCGGATGTACGACGACGCTCGCGCCGATCGGGACAATTGGCACGAAGCGAGCGCCGTCCGCTGACCTGCTCGCCCGGATGGCCGAACAGATCCTCGCTGAATATCCCGAAAATGGGACGGCGATGGGTATCGACACTGGTGCCCGTGCAATGCTCAAGCACCGCTTGACCGATCGCAGCGCAGCGGGTCGCGCGGCGCTCGCCTCGGCGGCGCGCAGTCGTGCTGCAATCCTTCGAACCGTCGATATCAGCGACCTGTCGCGTCCGGCGGCACTGGACACGGCAGTTGCGCTCGCAGCGAACGAAA
>JBDTMR010000105.1:0-5939 GCA_039934175.1 Sphingomicrobium sp. | reverse complement strand
ACGCGATCGAACAAGCGGCGCGCGGCGATGAGCCCGGTGCCGTGCCAACCAAAGGCCACGCTGTTCTGGTCGTCGACATGCTCCGGTTCAGCAGGATCAACGAATCGATGGGCAGCCTGTTCGGCGACGAACTGCTGATCACCTTCGCGCGCCGCCTGATGTCGGCCCTTCGTGCTGGCGATCGGCTGGCACGCACCGGGGGAAATGAGTTCGGTGTCATCGTCACGCTGCGCCGCGGGATCGACGACGCCCTGCGCGCTGCCGACCGGATCCAGGATGTGCTGGCCGCGCCGTTCCGGCTGAGCGACCTGGAAATCAAGGTCGAATGCGCCATCGGGATTGCGATGATGCAGGACGGGCAGGAGCCCGAGGAGATGTTTCGCAACGCCCAGTTTGCGGTCAAGCAGGCCAAGGCGAGCGGACGACCGCAGCTTTATCACCCCGAAGAAGCGAGCCTGGCGCGGCGGCGCTTCTCGATCGAGACCGAGCTTCGCCGGGCATTGGAACGCGACCAACTCGAATTGTTCTACCAGCCACTGATCGACCTCAAGAGCGGTAGTGTTGCCGGCTATGAAGCGCTCGCTCGCTGGACCCACGAGGATCGCGGCGAGATCTCCCCGACCGAGTTCATTCCGGTTGCCGAAGAGAGCGGCCTGATCCTGCATCTCGGTCGCTGGGCGATGGACAAGGCGGCGCATACGCTGGCGGGTTGGGATGCCGAGGTCGGCGAACAATTGCCGGTCTATGTCGCCGTCAACCTCAGCGCGATCCAGGTCGCGCGCGACAATATCGCCGACGTCGTGTCCGGTGCTCTGCGGTCGTCGGGGCTGAGCGGCAATCGATTGACGCTGGAGCTGACCGAAAGCTCGATCGTGCAGGATCCGGGCCGCGCCCAGCGCGTGTTCGAAGCCTTGAAGGCGCTCGATGCGACGGTGGCGATGGACGATTTCGGCACCGGCTATTCCAGTCTTGCCTATCTTCAGCGCCTGCCGATCGACGTGCTCAAGATCGACCGCAGCTTCGTTACCGGAATGATGGGCGATGCGGACAGCGTCGCCATCGTTCGCGCGGTCCTAAGTCTTGCCGATGCCCTTGGCATGAAGACGACCGCCGAAGGCGTGGAGACAGTGGAGCTGGCGACCACGCTTGCGGCGCTGGGCTGTTCGTCGGCGCAGGGCTATTATTTCGCCAAGCCGCTGGAGGCCGAGGCCGCCCTGGAATATTGGAAAACGCGCCGCAAGTGACCCCTGACTACCCCTGAGGGTAGAAAAATTTGGCAACATACGTTAAGGTTTCCGGGGAAGTGCGGAGGATTTGGGTATGCGTGAGCCGGGACAGACCAAGCGTCCTGCCAGGATTGATCTGGATGCACCAGCGATGCTGATCGACAGCGAAGGCGTCGAAATGTCGGTCAGCGTTCTCGACCTGTCGTCGGGCGGATGCCGGCTCAAGACCGATGGCACGCCGATCATCGGCGAACATGTCCGGCTGCGCGTCGGGCGGGTCGGGGAATATCCGGCGCAGGTACGGTGGGCGATCGGCGAAGAAGCCGGCCTTCAATTCACCGGGCCGGTCGAACTTCCCGAATAGCGTTCGCCAGTCGGCTTAGCCATCGGCGGCGGCTTTTTCTTTCTTCTTTTCCTTCTCGCGGCGGGCGCGGGCGCGGGCCTTTTCGGCGGCCTCCCGAACGGCTTCCCGGCGGCGCTGGACGACGTCGCTGAAGGCGGCGGCCAGGATGCCCGTCGGCATCGCGATCAGCCCGATGCCGGCAATGGCGACGAAACCCGACAAGACCTTGCCGAGCACGGTGATCGGATAGGTGTCGCCGTAACCGACCGTCGTCAGCGTGACGATGCACCACCACATTGAGCGCGGGATCGACCCGAACTTGGCAGGCTGGGCCTCCCCTTCGGCCCAATACATCATCGTCGACGAGACCAGGAGGACGAAGGTGGCGATGCTGACGGTGAGGAGCAATTCGTGCCGGCGCTCGTGCATCGCACCGGCAAGATCGGTCCAGGCGTTGCTCATCCGGCCGAGCTTGGCGAGACGAAGGATGCGCAGCACGCGGAAGAAGCGAAGCAGCACGCTGCCGCCGCCCGCACCGAGTGAGAACAGGGTCGGCACGACGGCGAGGAAATCGATGATCGCGGGCAGGCTGACGGCATAGCGAAGGCGCGGGAAGCGATATTTCGCCCAGACCGGATTGGCCGGCGCGATCCACAGGCGGAGCAGATATTCGACGCTGAAAATTGCGCCGAAGATCAGCTCGGCGCCGCGGAACAGGAACGGATGCGGAGCTTCGAGCGCTTGTTCGGTCTCTAGGATCGCGAAGGCGGAAGCGACGACGATGAACAGGACGAGGAACTTGTTGGCGAGGCTGAGGCCATGCTCCTCGCGGGCATGGGGCTCGAGCGCCTCGTAAACCTTGTGCCTGAGCCCCTTGGCCATCCTTATCCCCCGGCGGATGCGATTTCGCGCGCGACCAATGTGTCCCAAATGTCGCCGCCGGGGAAGCCTGCTGCGACCCACGCCTGTTCGATCGCCTTCAACGTCCGAGCGATGGTTGGGCCTTCGGTCATCCCGCGCGCGATCAATTGGCCGCCCGAAAGCGGCAGACGTGGGGCGGTCCAGTCTGCGAGCATCGCCGCCTCACGCGGGTTGCCGGCGAGCAGGAGGCGGTCGATCGCGCTGTCCTTGCCCACCCAATAGCCGAGCGCCTGGGGGCTATCGGAGAGGTCGGTGGCAGCGGCCAATGAGAGGCGCTTCTTGGCCTTGTTCGACAATTTGAGGCGCGAACCGACGGTAGCGGCAACGTCACTGTCGCGCGGGAGCAAGGCGGCGAGGCGGCGCACCGGTTCGGGCGCGACCTGCGCGGTCACTTCGGACCCGATGAGATCGGACAACGTTGCCGGATCGGTGATTTCAGGAAGGACCGGCGCGAAGATGCCGCGGTCGATCATCAGGGCGACGGTGACCGAAGGATCGGGCAGCGAAAGGATCTTGAGGACCTCATCGGCGATCCGTTCGCGCGACAGGGCCATCAGATCGTTGGCGCGCGCCGTGCAGGCGTCGAGACCGGCCGGTTCGGGATCGCCATGTCCGAAGCGCGCGTGGAAGCGGAAGAAGCGCAATATCCTCAGATGGTCTTCGGCAATGCGCGTCAAAGGGTCGCCGATGAAGCGGACGCGGCGGTCGCGAAGATCGTCGAGTCCTCCGAAATAATCGAAAATCTCGCCGGTCTGGGGATCGGCGTAGAGCGCGTTGATGGTGAAGTCGCGGCGGCTGGCATCGGCTTGCCAATCATCGGTGAAGGCGACGGTGGCGCGGCGACCGTCGGTCGAGACGTCGGCGCGCAAGCTGGTCACCTCGACCGGCTGGCCGTCGGCAATGGCGGTCACCGTGCCGTGGGCGATTCCGGTCGGGACCGCCTTGATCCGCGCTTTTTCGAGGCGGCGCACGACCTCCTCGGGCCGGAACCGCGTGGCGAAATCGACATCGCTGATCTCAATGGCAAGCAATTCGTCGCGAACCGCGCCGCCGACGTAGCGGACCATGCCCGCATCGCCGGCCAACGCATCGAGGATTCGTCCGATGCCGCGTCGGCGGCGCCAATTGGCAGCGTCGAGTTTCATGCCGCTTCGATCCGCCGGGTCAGGTTGACGAGCATGGCGGCGGTCGCGCCCCAGATGCGGCGCCCGTCCCATTCGATCTGCCAATAATGGCGGGTCATCCCGCGGAATTCGGCGCTCATGCGCTGCTGGTTGGCCCGATCGAGCACGAAGGACAAGGGCGCCTCGAACCAGTCGGCGACTTCGGGCTCGTGCGGGGCAAAGGCAAGATCGGCGGGGATCGAGGCAAGAACGGGGGTGACCCGGTAGCCGGTGATCGTCCGATACGGATCGGCCGTGCCCCAGACGACCGGGTGTTGGACGCCGAGGCCGATCTCCTCTTCGGCTTCGCGGATTGCGGCGGCGATGGCGTCTTCGCCGGGATCCAGCCGACCGCCCGGGAAGGCGACCTGCCCGGCATGTTGCCGCATGTTTTCGCGGCGCACGGTCAGCAGGATGCCCGGATCGCGGCGGTCGGTGATGGCGACGAGGACGGCGGCTTCCACCGCCTGCCCGGGATCGCCTTCCATCAGGTCGCCTGGCATCAACCCGTCCGGCGCCGGCAAGACAAGCGAGGCACGGAGGCGGTCGGCCAGCGTCATTCGGGAAAGGCAAAGAAGGCGCCGTTGCTCCACAGGCCCGGCGGATCATTGGCTTCGCCAAGCGCGAGGTCGGCCAGCTCGTAATAGACCGGCCGGGCGAGCTGCGCCTCAAGACCACCCCGAACCACGATGCGCGGTTCGGGGCCGTGCTCGCCAGCAACGAAGCGCAGCGGATGGTCGGGCCCGGCGATGACCGCGTCGGCGTGGTCGATCTCGAAGCCGATCGATCGATTCTTTCCGTCGCCCTCGCTGGTGAGGGCAAGCGCGCGAAACGGGGTGACGTCGACCTGGATCGTCAACTTTTCGACCGGCGTAACGAGGACGTGGCTGCCGTCGGGTTCGCGGCGAAGAACGGTCGAGAACAAGTGGACTATCGCCGGTCGCGGGATCGGCGTGCCCATGTGAAACCAGGTGCCGTCGCTGGCGATCCGCATCGCGCTGTCGCCGCAATGGGTCGGGTTCCAGCGGTCGACCGGCGGCAGACTGCGGTCTTCGAGCGCGGTGGCAAGCGCGGCGAGCGACTGGCCGGCGAGCGGGATTTGCGGACGGGTCTCGGGCATCGCCGACGCTCTTGTCATTCGCGGCGTCCCGGCGCAATCCGCATCGCCATGAGCCAACGCGAACCACGGACGGCAATCGTCACCGGAGCAGGCAAGAGAGTCGGACGAGTCCTGGCCGAAGCGCTGATCGCCGACGGTTGGACGGTAATTGCCCATGTCCGGCGCGAGAGTGACGATGTTCCTGCAGGCGCCGTCAAGGTCGCGGCCGACCTTGGCGAGCCGGGGGCGGCAGCGACCATCATGGCGAAGACGGCGGAAGAGCAGTCGAGAATCCGATCGCACCGTGCGTCGTCGGTGAATTTATTATCACGCGCGAAGCGGGCATCTGCATGCCGAACTTAATCGCGGCTTCCCTGCTGCCCGTATGCATTCCCGCGGTGTGTCCCATCCCGCCGTACTGCAAAACCTCTTCGCATCGGTTTGCTCCGCCTTCCAGGCCGTCAGCGACAAAAAACGCCAGAGTTGGCGAAAGCTTTTCGATCGACCACGGAAAATCCCGTCCAACGCCGCCGCAGTCTGCGATGAGACACCGCGTCCCTGGTGGAATAGAAATGCCCGCGATCGCTGCTATCTTCTCAGCCGATCTGCCGACGATCGCCGGATTCAAGCTCCGCTGGTCAGTTACAAGTATTTTCCCGACAGCCTCGGCCTCAGCCGTATTTAGAAAGTACGCTCCCTGCTTTGCAAACTCTCCGCGAACGGCCTTTTCGATCGGAGCGTCGACGACGACCGATTGCTCAGAAGCGCAGATCGTTCCGTTGTCGAAACAGGTGCTAGTCAAAATATCGGCGATCGCCTTTTGAATATCGGCCGACCTTTCAATAAACACGGGTACGTTCCCCGGCCCGACGCCGAACGCAGGTTTACCCGACGAATACGCTGCTCGCACCAGCCCGATTCCGCCGGTCGCAAGTATTACAGCGGTCCGCTTGTGCTTCATCAAGGTCTCTGTGCCTCCTATCGTGGAGTTTGTAAGGCACTGAATAGCGTCGGCAGGCAGTCCGTTTTCCACCGCTTTATCGCGCATCACACGCGCGGTCTCTGCGATCGAACGCGACGCCGACGGGTGCGGTGACAAAACTATCGTGTTCCGGCTTTTGATCGCAATAATGATCTTGAAGATAGTTGTAGATGTAGGGTTCGTCGACGGAATGATCGCACACACG
>JBDTMR010000104.1:0-5956 GCA_039934175.1 Sphingomicrobium sp. | reverse complement strand
CGTGTATCGATCTCGACCGCCTTGTCGACTTCGCCAACCCCGCCGCGCGCGGCGGCGGGCGCGACGATGCCGTCACGGCGCGACCAGAAGGCGATCGACGGCACCGGTGGCTTGCCCTGATGTCGCTCGAACGGCGGCTGGTTGACGTCGTGCCCCGCAATCCGTTCGTAGAAAGCGGCGATATTGGTGTTGGTCTTGTAATCGCCCGAGAACGGCGAACCCAAGGTAACTACGGCGCGGATCCGGTCGGGGCAGCGCCATGCCATCTCGCGCGCGAACGTGCCCCCCAGACTCCAGCCGACCAGCAACACCTTGCGACCATCCCAGATCGCTTCCAGCCGGCTGCACATCTGGTCCATCGTTTCGGCCTTGGCACCGCGATTCTGGCCGAGCAGCCACGGATGCGCGCGCCATCCGCCAAGCGCCAGCGCCCGGCGCAGGTCCATCGTCGATCGATCGGTCGCAAGGAAACCGGGAATGACCAATGCGGGCGGCCCGTCGTCCGGCCCGCGCGGGCCGAGGTGACCAAGTCCCGACAGCATTCGCGGCACATGCCAGGCGACATCCCGCCACGCTTCCCGTTCCGGCGGCGCAAGAGTGTCCGGATCCTGGCCGACCGCCATTGGCGTCAGCTTTTTGGGAGGTTTGTCCCACTTCATCAGGGAAAAGTGGGGCCAATTGGTTTCCGAAACAAGAAAATGCCGCCGTCAGTCGTGGCTTTTCAGGAAGGTGTCGATTTCGCGCACCACCCGATCGGCGGTACGGCGAGACACGCCGAACGCCATGTGGCTGCAGTGCAGCGCGACAATCCGGTCGCTCTCCTCGTCCAGGCCGCGCGCCGACCGCGGGCTGACGATTCCGTCCTTGGGCGACCAGATGCTCAGCGAAGGAACCGCCGGTTTCGACGGGTCGCGGGGAATTGGCGGGTCGTCGACTTTGTGACCGGCGATCCATTCGTAGAGCCGCCAGACGTTGTTCGACTTTGCGTCGCCGCTGAACGGACTGCCCAGTGTGACCACCGCCCGAACACGTTCCCGATAGGCCAGCGCCAGCGCCCGCGCGAAGATCCCGCCAAGGCTCCATCCGACGACCAACACCGGTTGATCGGGCGAAATGGCATCGAGCCGCGCCTTGAGCATCTCGACCGTGTCGGCCCGCGCTCCCAGGTTCAGGCCACCGTCCCATGGAAAGGTGCGCCAGCCATCACTGGCAAGTGCGCGGCGAAGCGCCATCGTGGTTCGGTCATTGGCGATAAAGCCGGGAATGACCAAAGCCGGGTCGCCACCGTCCGGCCCGCGCGGACCCAGATGGCCGAAGCCATTGACCAGTCGCGGCAGCAGATAAGCGACCTCGGTTAGCCGCCGCCAACCGGCGGGCGGCGCATCGTCCAGCCGCCTAGAGATATTCGGCCCCGCCCATCAGGTCGCGGAGCGCGACGGGAAGCCGCACCCTGCCATCCGCCGTCTGGTGATTTTCCAGCAGCGGGACGAGGATTCTGGGCGATGCAAGCGCGGTATTGTTGAGCGTATGGGCAAAGCGCACCTTGCCCTCGGCGTCGCGGTAACGAAGATTCGCCCGCCGCGCCTGCCAGTCGTGCAGCGTCGAACAGCTATGCGTCTCGCGATACTTGCCAAGGCTCGGCACCCAGCTTTCGATATCGTTCATCCGGAACTTGCCAAGCCCCATGTCGCCTGTCGACGTCTCGATCACCTGATAGGGAATTTCCAGGTCGGTCAGCAGGCTTTCGGCAAGCCCGAGCAGCTTGGCGTGCCACTCAGCGCTGACCGCGTCGTCGGCCTCGCACATCACCCATTGCTCGACTTTCAGGAACTGGTGAACCCGAAGCAGCCCGCGCACGTCCTTCCCCGCGCTTCCCGCCTCGCGGCGGAAGCAAGGCGAGAATCCGGCGTACGTGATCGGCATCTTCGCTGTCTCGACGATCTCACCCGAATGAAGGCTGGTCAACGCGACTTCGGCGGTCCCGGCCAACCAGGCATCGTCGTTCGGAAGCTCGTAGGTTTCGTCGCGGTGGCCGGGGAATTGGCCCTGGTTGAGGAAGGCCTGCTCGCGCGCGATGGCGGGCACGGTGATCGGGGTGAACCCGGCCGCCGCAATCTTGTCGAGCGCCCAGCCCATCAACTTGGTCTCGAGCAATGCCAGTCGCCCCTTGAGACAGTAGGTCCTGCTGCCCGCGACCTGGACGATCCGCGACAGATCTGCCCAGTCGTTCTTTTCAATCAGCGCAACATGGTCGAGCGGTTCGAAGTCGAAACTCGGCAGCGCGCCTTCGGTACGGATGACAATGTTGAAGCTTTCGTCCGGCCCGACTGGCGCCCCTTCCCACGGAATGCCGGGAAGCTTGAGCATCAGCGCCTTCAATTCGGCGTCCTTGCTGCCCAGATCGCCCTCCAACTCGCTCGCCTGCGCGCCCGCCGCCTTGGCTTCGGCTCCAAGCGCCGCTTTCTCCTCGGGCGCGGCGTCCTTGAATTGTGCGCTGATCGCATTGCGGCGCCCGCGCAAATCGTCGATTCGCGTCTTGAGCGCCCGAGTCTGGCTATCGAGCGCAAGCAGCGCGTCGAGGTCGAGGTCGACACCCTTGTCCGTGATGGCACGCTCGACCGCTGAACGGTCCATCTTGATCTTTTCCATCGAAAGCATGGCCGCTGCACTGCGTCAAAGCCGTTGCGATGACAAGACTTGGCGTCCCGCCACCCTGTGTCTATCGACGTTTCCAGCCCCACAGGAGTTTCCATGCCGTCCGGTCTGATTGCGTTGCTCGACGACGTTGCTGCCATTGCCAAGCTTGCCGCCGCATCGATCGACGATGTCGGCGCAGCCGCCGGCAAGGCTGGTACCAAGGCGGCCGGCGTCGTCATCGACGATACGGCGGTCACGCCGCGCTATTTCACCACCATCTCGCCCGAACGCGAATTGCCGATCATCTGGAAGATCACGCTTGGGTCGATGCGCAACAAACTGCTCATCATCCTTCCCATCGCGCTCCTGCTGGCGGCGTTCGCCCCGTTCCTGATCGCGCCACTGTTGCTGCTCGGGGGGAGTTACCTCGCGTTCGAAGCGAGCGAGAAGATCGCCGAGGCGCTCTTCCATGACCAGTATGACGAGGAGGCACTGGCCGAGGTCGACTCGCCCGAGGAACTCGAGGCGAGGCAGGTCGCCGGTGCGATTCGCACCGACTTCATCCTCTCGACCGAAATCATGGTGATCGCGCTCGCCAGTCTCGACGGCTACGCCCTGCCAATGCAGGCCGCCGCGCTGGTGCTCGTCGCCTTGTTCATCACCGCGGCAGTCTACGGCGTCGTCGCGCTCATCGTGAAGCTCGACGACATCGGCCTCCATCTCACGCAAAGAGAGAGTGCAAGTGCGCAAAGCCTCGGTCGCGGGCTGGTCAATTTCGTGCCCAAACTAATGCATTTCCTGTCGGCTGCGGGGACTGCCGCAATGCTCTGGGTCGGCGGGGGGATCATCCTTCACAGCCTCGATGAAATGGGCTCCACGGCACTTCCGCATTTCGTCCACGATCTTGGCCACCGCGGTGCCGAAGCAATCGGGGTCGCGATTCCGATCGTCGAGTGGATCTTGAATGCGCTGATGGCATCGGTCGCCGCCGCGATCGTCGGCGCTATCATCCTCGCCATCTTCCATTTCCGCCCCGGTCGTCACCGCGATTCGCAACCGGAAGAAGTCGTGTGAACGCGCTAGCGGTGTTTCTTGGCGGCGGTCTCGGTGCGGTCCTGCGCTGGCTGGCTGGGCGCTGGACGATCGCCTGGTTCGGCACGGGATTCCCGGTCGGGACGCTGGCGGTCAATATCGTCGGTTCGTTCGCGATCGGGCTTGCTGTCGGCGCGCTCGACGGGGTCGGCCAGACTGGGCGACTGTTCTTCGTCACCGGCCTTCTGGGCGGTTTTACGACCTTTTCCGCTTTCAGCCTCGACACGATGACGATGTGGCAGCGCGGCGATACCACGCAGGCCGCACTCTATGTCGCCGCCTCGGTCCTGCTCGCGCTTGCCGCCGCCTTCGCCGGCCTCGCTGCAAGCCGCTTGCTCTAGGCGGTCAGCGCCTTCAGGCCCGCCACGTCGAGGCATTCGAGAAGGGCCGCCGTCTCCTCAAGCGAATCCGAGACGAAATAGAGGGGTTGGAAGACGTCGTTGCGATAGGGGGTGTTCGCTGCATCGTGCAGGGTGAAGCGCGGCCGGGGCAGCTCGGCTTCCAGCGCAACATGCGCCTCGCCGAAACTCGATGCCAGTCCTGCGCCCAGGATCCTGGTCACGCCTTCTTCGCAGGCTAGTCCGAATTCGACGGTGTGCCAGTACAACCGGCTCATCTCCTCGCCCATCCCCGCTGCAATTGCCGCAACACCCAGCGTTCCCAACGCTTCCATCAGCCGAGCGACCGGCGGGTGGGCGATCATCGGAACGTGCCCGAAGATGTCGTGAAAACAGTCCGGCTCCTTGAGATAATCCAGACTGTCTGCCGACCGGATGAAATTGCCGATCGGGAATTTGCGGGCGGCGAGCATCGCGAAGAAGGCATTGTCGGGAACGATCCCTGCCACAGATACCAGCCGCCAGCCCGACAGCTTCTCAAGTCGATCGCTCAGCGCTTCGAGCTCGGGAATTCCGCCCGCGCCAAGGCCGAGCAGGTTAAGGCCGTCCACAAAAGGACGGACGATCTTGTCGGCAAGATAGGGTACCTGCCGCGCATATAGCGTGTCCCACACCTTGTGATCGGCGGCGCTGAACTGCGTCCAGGCCTGCGGCACGAGCCAGCGCTGCCAGTCGGGCGCGGTTCGGGCGGGAAGCGGGTCGGCGGGATTGAACATCGTGGGTCTCCGGTGCGGGCAACAAAAAACCCCGCCGAAGCGAGGCTTGGCGGGGCGGTGGTCCGTAATCTGGGCGCGTCGGCTCAGTCGGTCTCCACCGCACAGGGATAATAATAGGCCGCGCCCGCCGAAATGGCGGTCGTGGCAGCGGAGCGCAGGTTGGTTTGCGTCTTCATAAGCACCGATTATCCGCTTTTCGGGCTGAACGCCAGATGATCGCCTTCGTGGGATCTTGCCGCTAAGGCCCGCGTCGATGAATCGCCCGACTTCCTATGACGCCATCGTGATTGGTGCCGGTGCCGCCGGACTGTTCTGCGCCGCCACCGCAGGTCAGCGCGGCCGCAAGGTCTTGCTGGTCGACCATGCCGACAAGCCCGGCGCGAAAATCCTGATTTCGGGCGGCGGGCGGTGCAATTTCACCAATGTCGGGGCCAGCGCCGCCAACTATCTTTCGGCCAACCCGCATTTCGCCAAGTCCGCCCTTGGCCGCTACACACCGGCCGACTTCCTCGCCTTGGTCGAATCCTACGGCATCGCCTGGCACGAAAAGACGCTTGGCCAATTGTTCTGCGACGGTTCGGCGAAGCAGGTCGTCGCCATGCTGATGGACGAATGCGACAAGGGACAGGTCGATACCGCCTTCGGACTGCCCGCCACGGTCGATCACCGCGACGGCGGCTTCGAGGTCACCATCGGCAACCGGATCGTCCGTTCGCCGAAGCTGGTCCTCGCGACCGGCGGCCTGTCGATCCCGAAACTCGGCGCGACCAGCTTCGCCTACGATGTCGCGCGCCGCTTCGGCCACAAGATCGTCGAGCCGCGCCCTGCGCTAGTCCCGCTTACGTTGCCGACCGAGGAGGCATTGTTCACCAGCCTGTCCGGCGTTTCGGGCGAGGTCATCGCGCGCAGCGGCAAGACCGCCTTTCGCGAAGCCGCCTTGTTCACCCATCGCGGCCTGTCGGGCCCCGCCATCCTCCAGGTTTCGTCCTACTGGCGGAATGGCGAGGAGGTCGGGATCGATTTCTTCCCCGACCAGCCCGCCGACTGGCTCCGCGCCGCCAAGCGCAGCGAACCGCGCACCACCGTCCGCCGCCTGCTCGCCCGCGACCTGCC
>JBDTMR010000103.1:0-6023 GCA_039934175.1 Sphingomicrobium sp. | reverse complement strand
GCTCGCGCTGGGCGGCGCGGTCCGACTTGTCGTAATAATAATCGAGCCCGCACTCACCGATGGCGATCACGCGCGGATGGGCGCTTGCCTCGACCAGGGCGGCCGCACCGAGATCGGGATGCTGGTCGGCCTCGTGCGGATGCACGCCAACGGTGGCCCAGACATCGGGTTCGGCCTCGGCAACTCCGATAACGTCGTTCCATTCCGACTGGCGCGTGGAAATGTTGAGAAAACCACTAATTCCCCTTGCCCGCGCGGTCGCCAGCACCTCGCTTCTCCGCTCGCGCAGGCCTTCGTAACACAGGTGGCAATGGCTATCGATCAGCGTCATTCGCTGGCCCCGTCCAGCTCCAGACGCGGGAAGATCGGGGTCGGTGGGGCAATCGGCCTGCCGTTCGCGCCGGCATCGATCGCGGCCAGCAGCTTTTCTGCCGAGGCAGGGACGACGGGCATGACCGCCACCGTCAGTCGCCGGATGGCGACAACCAAAGTACCGAGCACCTCCGCCATCCGCGCCGGATCGGTTTTGCGCAGCGCCCACGGCGCCATCTCGTCGACATAAGCATTGCAGGCGAACACAGCGCCCATCCAGGCATCCAGGCCGACCGAGAAGGCATAGCGGTCAAATTCTTCCGTTAACGCCGCGCAGGCGTCATCGACGGTCGAAAGAAGGGCCAGGTCGGGCTCGGCAGTGCCGGAAGCAGGAATGATCCCGTCAAGGTTTTTGAACACCATCGAAAGGCTTCGCTGGGCCAGGTTGCCGAAGCTGTTTGCCAGTTCGGCATTGCAGCGGGTGACAATCGCTTCCTCGCTATAGCTGCCATCTTGTCCGAAGCTGATCTCGCGAAGGAGGAAATAGCGGAGTTGATCGACGCCGAACCGCTCGGCCAAGGTCATCGGATCGACGACATTGCCAGCGCTCTTCGACATTTTCTCGCCGCCGCGGGCGAGCAGGAAGCCGTGACCAAACACCTGCTTGGGCAGCGGCAAGTCCGCCGACATCAGGAATGCGGGCCAATAAACGGTGTGGAAGCGAACGATATCCTTGCCGATCAAATGCACATCCGCAGGCCAGAATCGCGCCCAATCTCCTTCCCGCTGGGGAAATCCGACGCCGGTCATGTAGGTCGTCAATGCATCGACCCAGACGTACATGACGTGATCGGGCGACCCGGGCACCGGTACGCCCCAGTCGAAGCTGGTCCGCGATACGCTGAGATCGCGCAGTCCGCCCTCGACGAAATTGACGACTTCGTTGCGGCGACTCTCGGGGCGGATGAATTCGGGATGATCGCGGTACAAAGCGAGCAACTTGTCCTGATACTTGGACAGTTTGAAGAACCAGGTTTCTTCCTTGGTCCACTCGACCGGCGTTCCTTGGGGCGAACGTTTCTCGCCCCCTTCCCCATTGACCAGCTCGCTTTCGTCGTAAAACGCCTCGTCACGAACCGAATACCAGCCTTCGTAGCGATCGAGGTAGAGATCGCCCTTCGCGGCCATCGCCTCCCACAAGGCAACGCTAGCCGCCTTGTGACGCTCGCTCGTCGTTCGTTCGAACGCATCGTAGGAAATATTCAATATGTCGCACATCGAACGGAAATAGCTCGCCATTTCGTCGGCGAACTCACCCGTCGCGCGGCCTTCGTTGCGCGCCGTCTGAACCATTTTCAGGCCATGTTCGTCCGTGCCGGTTACCAGTCGGACGTCGAAGCCCTGCGCGCGTTTGAAGCGGGCGATCGCGTCAGCCGCGATGGCTTCATAAGCGTGGCCGATATGCGGTCGCCCGTTCGGATAGGAAATTGCGGTGGTGATGTAGAAGGGGTCGGCCATGGCGCCGCCCCTAGCCGCGCGCGCCATGCGGGGCAATGGAGGCGAGGATTCCGCCAAGTCGAAATGCCGTCACCGCCGGATCCAACGTCAACCGAGGGGCAAGTCGGCCAGTCTCGCGCGCTTGGGCATAGGCATCGAGCGCCGCCAAACGACGATCGCCGTCCAGCGTGCGCGCCTCCTGCGCGATCCAGGTCGGAACCAATTCCAGGAACGCGGCATAACGCTCGGCATTGGCCTTAGTCGCCAACGCCTTCGAGAGTTTCGACCTCTTGGCGTTGATCGGATCGCCCTCGCGCATAATCGACAACGCCTCGGCCCGCAGCGGCGCCAGATCGAGCGCCGCGAACGACAGCGCCTGTCCGACCGATCCCTGCGCCGTCTCGATCAGCGCCTGGCGCTTGCCCGACGAAAGTTCGGGCGCGAGCTCGTCGAGCGCTGACGCCATGACGTCATCGCCAAGTGGCTGGAATTCCAGCACTCTGCACCGCGACCTAATGGTCGGCAGCAACCGTCCCGGAACGTGGCTGACCAGCAGGAACAGGCAATTGGCTGGCGGCTCCTCCAGCATCTTGAGCAACGCATTTGCCGCCGATGCTTCCAGTTCGTCGGCGCTGTCGATCACAACGACGCGCCAGTCGCTCAGAGCCGGCGTCACCGAGAAGATTTCGCCCAGCGAACGGATCTGGTCGACGCTGATGTTGCGCGCCAACGCTGTCCCGGTCTTGTTCATGCCGCGCTCAAGCCATTTGAAGTCGGGATGGCTTTCCGCCTTCAGCAAATGCGCAATTCGATGATCATCTGAAACGTCGATCCCGTCACCATCGGGAACCGGGCCAGCCGCTTCGGCCAGGACGCGTCTTGCAGCCTGCCACGCAAAGGTCGCCTTGCCGACGCCCTTCGGCCCGGTCAGCAGCCAAGCGTGGTGCATCTTCCTGCTTCGCCATGCCGAAACAAACTCATCGACGGCGTCGTCGTGACCGTAAATCATGGCAGTAAGTCGCCGAGCGCATACAGCAAGCGCGCCGTCACCGTCGCCTCCGGCCCGCTCGCATCGATCAGGCGGACACGCTGCGGCTCGCGCTGCGCCATGGTGCGGAATCCCGCATCCACCGCCGCATGATAGGATGGTGGCCTAGATCCGATGCGGTCGCCGGAATGACCGTCACGCATACGGGCACGCCCGCCCGCCTCGCCGTCGCCCAACTGAAGGACGAGGGTTCGGTCTGGCAGGAAATCGAGACTTCCGAAGCGGTGCAGGTCGCGCACGGCATCGATGCCAAGCCCGCCGGCTTCGCCCTGATAGGCCAGGCTGCTGTCGAGAAACCGGTCACTCAGCACCCACTCGCCGCGTTCAAGCGCAGGCAGGATGGACTTGTCGACATGATCGGACCGGGCAGCCGCAAACAGCAAGGCTTCTGCGCGGGCGTTCCACCGCCGCTCCTCCCCTTCCAGCAACAAGCGTCGGATCGCCTCCGCGCCCGGACTTCCTCCCGGTTCGCGGGTGACGACCACCTTCAATCCCCTGCCCTCCAAGGCAGCCGCCAGAGCGGCGAGCTGGGTGGACTTTCCGACCCCCTCGCCGCCCTCAAGGCTGATGAATCGCCCGCGGGCCATGACGTCAGGCCATGCCCAGCAATTGCTTGAGACCGATCCAGGCCCGGCCGAAGAAGCCTGCTTGGCCGACATCGTCGGCGGCGAGCAACGGCATCACCTGCTCGCCCGAATCCGCCGTCGAGACAACGAGGTCGGCGACATGATCGCCTTTCTTGATCGGCGCGAGCAACGGTCCCTTGTAACGGATCTTGGTGCCGGTCACCTTCGAAAGCACCCCGGCCGGAATCGTGACGGCAATGTCGGTCGGCGCGACCAGTCTGACGCTGCTGCTCGATCCCATCTGGACCTTGGCTTCGCCAAGTGTCGCGCCCGCCTTGAACAGCGGTTTGCTCTGCCACGCATTGAAGCCCCATTGCATCAGCTTGACCGATTCCTCGATCCGGCTGTTGAAGCTGCCGAGACCGGCGACAACCATGATCAGGCGTCGCCCGTTCTGCGACGCCGACCCGGTAAATCCGTAACCGGCCTCGTCGGTATGGCCGGTCTTGAGGCCGTCGGCGCCGGCAACGCGGCCGAGCAGCGGATTGCGATTGGCCTGGGTGATGGCCTGCCCGGAACCCATCGTCTTGCCCCAGGTGAAACTGGTTTGCCCGTAGAACTTTTTGTAAAGCTCGGGATAGCGTTCGACCTCGGCCCGAGCGAGCGTCGCCAGATCGCGCGCCGTCACATAGGTCTTGCCTTCGTCCGGCCAGCCATTGGAATTGCCGAAATGGCTATTGGCCATGCCCAACCTTTTCGCATTGTCGTTCATGACATTGGCGAAGGCGTCCTCGGTGCCCGCAATGCATTCCGCAAGGACGACCGAGGCATCGTTGCCCGACAAGGTAACGATGCCGTGAAGCAGGTTTTCGACGCTGACCTGCTCATTGGGCGACAGGAACATCGTCGAACCGGCAGCCGGGCCATGCCATTTCGCCCACGTCTCGGGACGAACGGTGCACATCTTGGCGAGCGTCAAGTCGCCTTTCTTGATCAATTCGAACGCGACGTTGGTCGTCATCATCTTCGCCATCGACGCCGGAGGCATGCGCGTGTCGGCATTCTTTTGGTAGAGAACCGCGCCCGACGACAGGTCGACGAGGAACGCGACATTGGCCGGTGTCTCATAGGGTGGTGCAGCGGCGGGAGCGGCGCTGGCCAACATGGCAAGGGAAATTGTGGCGAGAAGGGTTGCGCGGAACACGGGTGGGGCGACTCCTGATTTGAACGGTCGCCCGACCCTAGAGCCGCGACGCGCCAATGTCAGCGCCTCAATGCGTCAGCGACCGATGATTCCATCGGCAAGCAACGTCACCGACAAGCCGTAGAAATTCGAGCAATTATAGTCGAGCACGGCGCGATAATTGTCCGTGACCAGATAAGCGGTGGCGTTCGGACCGTCCGGCTCGATCAATGTTGCCAGGTCGCTGTCGCGAAGCGATCGATCCAATGGCACAATTCCCCGGCCGCGCCATTCGCTGAAGGGCAGCGGGCGGCTGTGCCGGGCGTGAACCCGATCGCATTTGGCCGACGTCGTCAGGCGGCGAACCGAATTGCGATCAAAGTTTGACGGAACCCTGACCGGAACGCCCCACAGCATTCCGCCTTTCCAGCCGGCGCTGCGCAAGTAATTGCCAATCGACGCCAGCCCGTCGATCTCGCTTCCCCAAAGATCGGCATCGCCGTCGCCGTCACCATCGACGCGAAGCTTCAGGATGTTGCTTGGCATGAATTGCGGATGACCCATCGCCCCTGCCCAGCTGCCGCGCAGCCGCGAACGCGGCACGCCCTGGTCGATCAGCTTCATCGCGGCGATGAATTCGCCTTCAAACAAGTCGCGGCGGCGCCCTTCGTAGGCCAACGTCGCAAGCGACTGCAGGACATCGAAATTGCCCTTGATCCGACCGTAACTGGTTTCCTTGCCCCAGATGGCGAGCATGATCGAAGCCGGGACTCCCGTCCGCTGTTCGATCTGCGACAGGCGCGGCCAAAGCTCGCGATAATGGACCTGCCCGCGTCGGATCAGGTCGGCCGTGACATGGGCGCGGCGATAGGGCGCGAACGGCGGTGTCGCATTGGGATTGCCGATCTGCCCCGGTTGGCCGCGATCGAGCCGAACCACGCGCTCGTCGATCGTCAGATAGGGCACGACATTGGCGATCGTGGCGTCGCGAACGCCAGCCGCGCGGGAATGCGCCGCGAGAACCTGCTTATAGGCCTCGAAGCTGGCGGCGGTTGTCGCGATGGGGCGGTGGACCTGGACCTGCGCCGGGATCACGGGCTGGCCATTGGGCAATGGCGCCAGCGGATCGCCGACCTGCGCCGGCCCCGCTGTCGCGATCGACGCAAGGCCTGCAAGCAACGTTATCCGCAACATCGACACTCATTCATCTCCTTCGTCAAACCCACGCTAGCAATCCGAGCGCAAAGCGCCCACCCGTTTCGTCGCTCGACAGCCACGTTGCGCCTTTCTTGCCGGTGCAAGATGAACCTGTGCTTGGCCAATCCGCC
Organism: Sphingomicrobium sp.; assembly: GCA_039934175.1. GTDB lineage: Bacteria > Pseudomonadota > Alphaproteobacteria > Sphingomonadales > Sphingomonadaceae > Sphingomicrobium. Next base: position 89 of record JBDTMR010000103.1, on the reverse strand, counting down.
CTTTTCCGGCAAAATTTTGCTGCTAGAGGAGCTTCAACGGAGAGGTGGCCGAGTGGTTTAAGGCAGCGGTCTTGAAAACCGCCGTGGGT
>JBDTMR010000102.1:0-6118 GCA_039934175.1 Sphingomicrobium sp. | reverse complement strand
AATCAGCCATTCGAATTTTCCTTAAAGATCGATCAGAAGACGCGTCGGGTCTTCGATCGCTTCCTTGATCCTTACGAGGAAGGTCACCGCCTCGCGTCCGTCGACCAGTCGGTGGTCATAGCTCAGCGCCAGATACATCATCGGCCTTATCACGACTTCGCCGTCGCGGGCGACCGGCCGATCCTCGATCCGGTGGAGTCCAAGCACCGCCGACTGCGGCGGGTTGATGATCGGGGTCGACAGCAAGCTTCCGAAAACGCCGCCGTTAGAAATGGTGAACGTCCCGCCCTTCATGTCCTCGGCGGTCAGCGTGCCATCCTTCGCCTTCTTGCCGAACCCGGCAATCGCCTGTTCGATTTCGGCAAAGCTCATGCTCTCGGCATTGCGGACGACCGGGACCACAAGTCCCTTGGGCGCCGAGACCGCAACCGAAACGTCGAGATAATTGGCGTAGACGATCTCGTCGCCTTCGAGGCGCGCATTGACCGAAGGCACGTCGCGCGCCGCCAGCGCCGCCGCTTTCACGAAGAAGCTCATGAAACCAAGACGGATGCCATGCTTCTTCTCGAACAAATCTTTGTAGCGACCGCGCGCGTCGATCACCGCGGTCATGTCGACATCGTTGAAGGTGGTCAGCAAGGCGGCGGTGTTCTGCGCTTCCTTCAGGCGCGTCGCGATGGTCTGGCGGAGCCGCGACATCTTGACGCGTTCCTCGCTGCGGTCGCCCTTGGCGGCACTCGGTGCGCTTGCTGTCGGCGACGGATCGGCCGTCGCTGCCTTGATCGCAGGTGACGCTGGTGCGGGATCGGACTTCTTGGCCTGCGCGGCGGCAAGCACGTCGTCCTTGGTGATCCGTCCATCTTTGCCGCTGCCCTTGATCAACGAAGGGTCGACATGATTCTCGAGCACCGCGCGGCGGACGGCGGGCGACAAGGTCAATGACGCATCGCTGATCGGGACGGTCTCGCTCGATGGTGCGGTCGGCGCTGTCTCGGACCCCTTCACGGCGGGCGTCTCACCAGGACCGGCAGGGTTCACTGCGCCTTCGGGCTGATTGGCGGGCTCGACCTGGTTCGACTTACCGGCCTCGCCGATCCGCGCGATCAGCGCGCCGACCGCAACGGTCTCGCCCTCGGCAACTATTTGCTCGGAAAGCGTCCCGGCGACGGGGGCGTTGACCTCGACCGAGACCTTGTCGGTCTCCAGGCTGACGATCGGCTCGTCTGCCTGCACGGCGTCGCCGGGCTGCTTGAGCCACTGACCGACGGTCGCTTCGGTAATGGATTCGCCCAGCGTCGGAACATTGACGTCAGTGGCCATGATTACCCTCTATTCTTTCAGGAAGCCTTGGCTTCGGTGTTGACGGCGCTGCTATGCCCCAGCGCGTCCGCGATCAAGGCTGCCTGTTCGGCAGCGTGGCGCTTGGCGAGGCCGGTGGCTGGCGATGCGGATGCGGTCCGCCCGGCATAACGCGGACGCATTCCCTTGAAACCCGCCTCGGCAAGGCAGTGTTCCAGCAAATCCTCGACGAAGAACCAGCTGCCGTTGTTTTTCGGTTCTTCCTGCGCCCAGACCAGCTCTTGCAGGTTCGGCATTGCTTTCAGGCGTTTGACGAGCGGTTCGGACGGGAAGGGATAGACCTGCTCGATCCGGATGACCTGGGTTTGGGTGTCGCCCGCCTGATCGCGTGCTTCCATCAATTCGTAACTGACCTTGCCCGAACAAAGCACGAGCCGCTTGGTTTCCTGGGCGGCGGGCGCGTTGAGATCCGAAAGGATTCGCATGAAATGACCTTCGCCGGTGAAATCGGCGCGGGTCGACACCGCCTGCTTGTGCCGCAGCAGCGACTTGGGGGTCATGATGATCAACGGCTTGCGGAACCCGCGATGCATCTGGCGGCGAAGCACGTGGAAATAGTTGGCAGGCGTCGTGATGTTGCAGACCTGCATATTGTCTTCGGCGCAGAGCTGCAGGTAGCGCTCCATCCGCGCCGAGCTATGTTCCGGCCCCTGCCCTTCGTAGCCATGCGGAAGAAGCATCACGAGGCCCGACGCGCGCAGCCACTTGGCTTCGCCCGCCGCGATAAACTGGTCGATGATCGTCTGCGCGCCATTGGCGAAATCGCCGAACTGCGCTTCCCAAAGAACAAGCGTCTTCGGGTCGGCAATCGAATAGCCATATTCGAACCCCAGCACGCCAAATTCGGACAGCGGACTGTCGCGGACTTCGAAACGCGGCTTGCGCACTTCGCCATCGTTGATCTGGCGAAGAGGGATATATTTTGCGTTGCTCTTCTGGTCGACCCACACGGCATGGCGCTGGCTGAACGTGCCGCGACCCGAATCCTGCCCTGACAGACGCACGCTGTAACCGTCCTCGACCAGACTTCCGAACGCCAGCGCCTCGGCCGTCGCCCAGTCGATCCCGGCCCCGTCGGTCAGCGTCTTCTTGCGCGCGTCGATCACCCGGCCGAGCGTCTTATGAACCGTCAGGTCGGCCGGAACCGTTGTGATCAGCGACGTCAGCCGATCATATTGCGCCTCGGCAATCTCGGTATTGACGTTGCGACGCGCATCGACCGGTTCGCCCGGCTTGCCGAGACCGGACCAGCGACCTTCGAACCAGTCTGCCTTGTTGGGCAGATAGGTCGTCCCGGCATCGAACTCGCCTTCGAGCAAGGTGATGAATTCCTTGGTCCGCGCCTCGATCCACGCCTGGTCAACGACCCCTTCGGCAACCAGTTTCTCACCGTAGATTGCGCTGATCGGCGGATGCTTGCGGATGACGTCGTACATTACCGGCTGGGTGAAGCTGGGCTCGTCGCCCTCATTATGACCGAAGCGGCGGTAGCACCACATGTCGATCACGATGTCGCGGTTGAACTTCTGGCGGAATTCGATCGCCAGCTTGCAGCAGAAGGTGACCGCTTCGGGATCGTCGCCGTTGACGTGCAGGATCGGCGCCTGGATTCCTTTGGCGACATCCGACGGATAGGGCGACGAGCGCGCGAATTGCGGGCTGGTGGTAAAGCCGACCTGGTTGTTGATGACGAAATGGACGCATCCGCCGGTACCGTATCCGGGCAGGCCCGAGAAACCGAGGCATTCCCACACGATGCCCTGTCCCGCGAACGCGGCGTCGCCGTGCAGCAGCAAAGGCAGCACGCTGTCGCCTTCGCGGTCGCCCTTGGTCGTCATCACAGCACGGCTCTTGCCGAGCACGACGGGGTCGACGGCCTCGAGGTGCGACGGGTTCGGCGCGAGGCTCAGATGAACCTTCTTGCCGTCGAATTCGCGGTCGCTGGAGGTGCCGAGGTGATATTTGACGTCGCCCGATCCGCCGACATCGTCGGGGTTGGCGCTGCCACCGGCAAATTCGCTGAAGATCGCGCGATAAGGCTTGCCCATCACGTTGGCGAGGACGTTGAGGCGACCACGGTGGGCCATGCCGACGGTGATCTCCTCGACCCCCATCTGGCCGCCATATTTGATCACCGCTTCGAGCGCGGGGATCGCGCTTTCGCCGCCGTCGAGGCCGAACCGTTTCGTGCCGACATATTTGCGGGCGAGGAACTTTTCCCATTGCTCGCCGTGGATGACTTTTTCCAGAATCGACTTCTTGCCCTCGGGCGTGAAGTGGATTTCCTTGTCCTTGCCTTCCATCCGATCCTGCAGGAAACGCCGCTCCTCCAAGTCGTTGATGTGCATATATTCGAGGCCGACATGGCCGCAGTAATTGGCCTGCAGCACCGCGACGATCTCGCGCACGCTGGCGCTGTCAAAGCCCAACGCGCCGCCGAGCCATATCTTGCGGTCGAGGTCGCCGGGGCCAAAGCCGTGAAACGCCGGGTCGAGTTCCGGCACTGCATCGTGATGGGCAAGGCCGAGCGGGTCGAGCTTCGACGCCAGATGACCGCGAACCCGGTAGAGCCGGATCAACATCATCGCGCGAATGCTGTCATCGGCGGCGGCCCGGATCGCCGCTTCGTCGGTGACTCCCGATTGGGCGACGGCGGCCCGCGCGGCCTCCTTCACCTTGGCGATGGTCGCCTCGGTCGGATCGAGCCCAACGTTGATCTCATCAAGCGCGGCGACCGGCCAGTTTGGCCGGGCCCAGCTGGGTCCTTCTTCGCGCTCGATCGCCATCGAATCCATGGGTACGATTAGCCTTTCAGCAGCTCCGTGAGCGTTCGGCCAAGCTCCGAAGGGCTCGGCGAGACGCGGATACCGGCGGCTTCCATCGCGGCAATCTTCGATTCCGCGTCGCCCTTGCCGCCCGACACGATCGCACCGGCATGGCCCATCCGGCGACCCGGAGGTGCCGTCCGGCCGGCGATGAAGCCGACGGTCGGCTTGCTGCGCCCGCGCCTTGCTTCGTCGGCAATGAACTGGGCGGCTTCTTCTTCCGCAGCGCCGCCGATTTCGCCGATCATGATAATCGACTTGGTGGCGTCGTCGGCAAGGAACATTTCGAGCATGTCGATGAATTCGGTGCCCTTGACCGGATCGCCGCCGATACCGACCGCGGTGGTCTGGCCCAGTCCCTCGTTCGAGGTCTGGAACACGGCTTCGTACGTCAACGTACCCGAGCGCGAGACGACCCCGACGCTCCCCTGTTTGAAGATGTTGCCGGGCATGATCCCGATCTTGCATTCGCCCGGCGTCAGCACGCCCGGACAATTCGGCCCGATCAGGCGCGACTTCGACCCTGTCAGTGCGCGTTTGACCTTGACCATGTCGAGCACCGGAATGCCCTCGGTAATGCACACGATCAGCGGCACCTGCGCATCGATCGCTTCGAGGATCGAATCCGCGGCGAAGGGCGGCGGAACATAGATGACGCTGGCGTCGGCACCGGTCTTTGCGACCGCTTCCTCGACGGTGTTGAACACGGGCAGGCCGATATGCGTCGTCCCGCCCTTGCCCGGCGTCACCCCGCCGACCATCTGCGTGCCGTAAGCAATCGCCTGCTCGGTGTGGAAGGTGCCGGTCTCACCGGTCATGCCCTGGGTAATGACCTTCGTATTCTTGTTGACGAGAATGCTCACTTGCCGAGGCTCCCATCGATGGCTTTGCAAGCGTCGAGCAGTTCCTTGACCGCATCGACGCTGACCTGGAAATTGCCCTTGGCTTCATCGTCGAGCGCGATTTCGATCACGTCTTCGACGCCGTTCGCGCCAATCACGGCCGGGACACCGACATACATGCCGTCGAGACCGTATTTGCCGTCGACATGCACCGCGCACGGGAGGATGCGCTTCTGGTCCCCCAGATAGGCTTCGGCCATCGCGATCGCGCTGGTCGCCGGGGCGTAATAAGCGCTGCCGGTCTTGAGCAGACCGACGATCTCGCCGCCGCCGCCGCGGGTGCGCGTGACGATTGCGTCGATCGCTTGTTTCGACGACTTGCCCATCTTGATGAGGTCGTCGACCGGAATGCCGCTGACAGTCGTGTAGCTGGTGACCGGGACCATCGTGTCGCCGTGGCCGCCGAGCACGAAGGCGTTCACGTCACGCACCGAAACGCCGAATTCCCAGGCGAGGAAGGTAGCGAAACGTGCCGAGTCGAGCACGCCGGCCATGCCGACGACCTTGTTGGCCGGAAGCCCCGAATATTCGCGCAAGGCCCAGACCATCGCGTCCAATGGATTGGTAATGCAGATGACGAACGCGTCGGGTGCATGGGCCTTGATGCCCGCGCCGACCGCCTTCATCACGCTCAAGTTGATTCCGACCAGGTCGTCGCGGCTCATGCCCGGGCGGCGCGGCACGCCAGCAGTGACGATGACGACGTCCGCGCCGGCGATGTCGGCATAATCGTTGGTGCCGGTGATCCTTGCGTCGAAGCCTTCGACCGGGCCGCACTGGCTAAGATCCAGCGCCTTGCCCTGCGGCATGCCTTCGGCGATGTCGAACAGGACGATGTCGCCCATTTCCTTCTTGGCCGCGAGGTGGGCCAGGGTGCCGCCGATCATGCCGGCGCCGATCAACGCGATTTTCTTGCGAGCCATGGGGGACCGAATCTCCAACTGTGATGAACCGCGCGACACGCGCGCGGGAAAGCCGGGGGCGCTCTAACCGCTCCGCGCGGGGTGCACAACCATCGCAAGCATGAATGGG
>JBDTMR010000101.1:0-6375 GCA_039934175.1 Sphingomicrobium sp. | reverse complement strand
GACGTCCACGACATCGGCAAGAACATCGTCGGCGTGGTCCTGCAGTGCAACGGCTATGAAGTGATCGACCTCGGCGTGATGACCCCGTGGACCAACATCCTCGCCACTGCCAACGACAACCAGGCCGACATGATCGGGCTCAGCGGCCTGATCACGCCCAGCCTCGACGAAATGGTCACCGTCGCCGCCGAGATGGAGCGCGCCGGGATGGTCATGCCGTTGCTGATCGGCGGCGCGACCACCGGCCGCGCCCACACTGCGTTGCGCATCGCCCCGGCTTATTCGGGCCCGGTGATCCACGTGCTCGACGCCAGCCGCGCGGTCGGGGTCGCCTCGGCCCTGGTCAGCGACGGCCCGCAAAAAGCCGAATTGATCACCTCCACCGCTGCCGATTATGACGCGATCCGCATCGCCCGCTCGGGCCGGCCGGCGCAGGACCTGGCGAGCATCGACGAAGCGCGCGCCAATGCCTTCCCGTTCGATCCCGACGGCAAGTCGCCCGAGCCATTGAAGCCCGGCCTCCACCAGTTCGGCGAATGGCCGCTGCGCGATCTGAAGGCGCACATCGACTGGACGCCGTTCTTTCGCGCGTGGGAACTGGCGGGAAATTACCCTGCAATCCTCGACGATCCGATCGTCGGTGAAAGCGCGCGGTCCCTGTTCGCCGACGCCGAAGCGATGCTCGACCGAGTCATTACCGAACACTGGTTGCGACCGGTCGGTGTGGTCGGCCTGTGGCGTTGCCGCCGCGACGGCGACGACGTTCTGGTCGTTCATGGCAATGCGGAGGTTCGTGTTCCCTTCCTTCGCCAGCAGGTCAAGAAACGCGCGGGCCGCGCCAACATGTGCCTCGCCGACTTCGTCGATCCCGACGGCGAGGACTGGATTGGCGGTTTTGCGGTCGGAATCCACGGCATCGAGCCGCACCTCGAGCGCTTCCGCGCCGCGACCGACGATTATTCCGACATCATGCTCAAAGCGCTTGCCGACCGCCTCGCCGAGGCCTTTGCCGAGCGATTGCACGAGCATGTTCGCAAGCGGCTGTGGGGCTATGGCGGGGACGAGCATCTCTCCAACCTCGACCTGATTCGCGAAAGTTACAGCGGGATTCGACCGGCGCCCGGCTATCCGGCATCACCCGACCATAGTCTGAAAACGCTCCTGTTCGACCTCCTCGGCGGCGACCCGGCGGGCCTCGCTCTCACCGAAAGTTTCGCGATGACTCCGGCGGCGGCGGTCAGCGGCTTCTATTTCGGTCACCGTGACAGCCAGTATTTCGGAGTCGCCAAGATCGGCCGCGATCAGCTCGAAGATTATGCCGGTCGCCGCGCCATCGAGCTTGAGACGGCAGAGAGATGGTTGCGCCCGAACCTCGACTAGCGCGCCGATGCTCGCTAGCGCCAACGCCGATGATCCGCTTCCTCCTCGCCATCACGCTTTTCCTGCTCGGAGCGCTCCCCGCGAGCGCGCAGGTGCCGCGTGAGAATGCGATCCAGCCTGAGCTGGTCTTGCGCAGCCATGCGACGCCGGGCTCGGGGACCGATCTTGCGATCCTGATGCACACCAGTTCCGGCTGGCACGGCTATTGGCTCAACCCAGGCGATGCCGGTCTGCCGATGGAGGTCGAGTGGACCCTCCCGCCGGGCTGGAAGGTCGAGCCGTTGCGTTATCCCGTACCGCATAAATTGCTGGTCGCGGGAATCGTCAATTATGTGTTCGAGAGCGATTATGCCGTTCTAACGCGGATTGTCCCACCTTCTTCGACGACCGGGAGCCGAATCAGCGCGAAGCTGCGCTGGCTCGCCTGCACCGACAAGATCTGCGTCCCCGAACATGGCGAAGTGTCGATCGACGTGCCCACCAGCGGCACGACGATTCCCGATGCACGCTTCGACAATTGGCTGCGCGCGCTGCCCCGCCCGTTGGGTAGCCAGGCGCATTTCGCGCTGCGCCCGAAAACGATCGATCTCGCGATCCCGCTGCCGGCAGGCGTTGCGGTAAACGACGCTTATTTCTTCCCGGCCGACGACGGCCCGATCGACTATGCCGCGCCGCAATTCATCCGGCGGACCGGCGACACGTTGGTCGTCGAACTCGGCCGACGCAACGGCGATCCGTCCGTGATCAACGGCGTGCTCTCGATCGGCGGAGGTAGGGGACTAGAAATCGCCGCGGTGCCCGGCGCGGTGCCTTCTGGTGGCGGCTCGGCGCGAAATGCCCTTTGGTGGGGGCTTCTCGGCGCGCTTGCCGGCGGGATCATCCTCAACCTGATGCCGTGCGTCTTCCCGATCCTTGGTCTGAAGGCGATGCACCTAGCTCGCGCTGGCGGTGACGAGCGACACGCGCGCCGCGACGCAATCGGCTACACCTTGGGGGCGATCCTTGGCACCGGCGCCCTCGGCATCTTGCTACTTGCAATCCGCGCAAGCGGGGAAGCGGCGGGTTGGGCCTTCCAGCTTCAGGATCCGCGTTCGATCCTGATCTTATTGCTACTTGCCGTTGCGATCACGCTCAATTTGCTCCGGCTTTACGAACTTCCGACCATCGGCGGCGAAACCAACGCGAGCGGAAGCATCGGGACCGGCGCGCTTGCCGCCTTCGTGGCGACACCGTGCGCCGGACCGTTCATGGGCGCTGCATTGGGGACGGCATTGGTGTTGCCGACATGGGGCGCGGTTCTGGTCTTCGCCGCGCTCGGCCTTGGGCTGGCATTGCCGTTTCTGGCCATCGCCTTCCTTCCCGCGCTTCGCACCCGTCTGCCCAGGCCGGGCCCTTGGATGGCAAAGTTGCAGCGCATTTTGGCCGTCCCAATGGCGCTGACCGCGGCGGCCTGCCTCTGGCTGTTGTGGCGTCAGGGTGGGTCAGTTGCGCTGTGGATCGGTCTCGGCGCGATGGCGCTTCTCGCGCTGCTGTTGTTCTTCGTCGGTCGCGGCCAGCGCGGCGGGAAATCGTTCGGCTGGCTAGCGCTGGTCGGCGGCGCCGCGATTGCATTTGCGGCGGCGATGTGGGTTCCGACGACGTCTTACAAAACGGCGCCGTCCGATCCGGCATGGTCCTATGCTGCGGTCGAAACCGCGCAGAAATCGGGCAAGCCGGTGTTCGTTTATTTCACCGCCGACTGGTGTCTGACCTGCAAGGCCAACGAAGCTGCGGCCATCGACCGCGAGGCCACCCGCGCCGCCTTCGAAAAGGCCGGCGTCGTTACCTTGGTCGGCGACTGGACCGACGGCGACCCGGTCATCACGCGCTTCCTGGAAACGCGTGGCCGCGCCGGGGTGCCGCTTTATTTGTGGTACGAACCGGGCAAGGCCGAGCCGGAGGAATTGCCCCAGTTGTTGACCCCGTCAATGCTCAGTTCGCGTGCTGGTCAGCTTCGCTGAAGACTCGTTTTCCCGCAATCCAGGTTTCCAGCACGATGGTCTTCGCCAGTGTTTGCGGATCGCTCGCGGCGGGATCGCGGTCGACGATGATGAAGTCCGCCCATTTGCCCGGAGCGAGTCCGCCCATCCGCGTTTCCGCGAATCCGGCATAGGCCGCGCCGGTGGTGAAGCCGTGGATCGCCTGACCCAATGAAACGCGCTCCTGCGGACGCCAACCGCCTTTGGGTTCGCCGCTCGGGTCCTGCCGGCTGATTGCTGCGGACAGGCCGGGGAACGGGTCGGGACTTTCGACCGGGAAGTCGCTGCCGAAGGCCAATGGCACGCCCATCTTGCGGATCGTGTTCCAGGCATAAGCGCCGCCGAGCCGGTTCATGCCCAGCCGCGCTTCGGCCATGGTACGGTCGCTGGTCTGGTGGGTAGGCTGCATTGACGCGATGATCCCTGCCGGTTTGAGGCGCGGTAAATCCTTGGGGTCGGCGATCTGCAGATGTTCGATTCGCAACCGGCGCGCCTTGCCATATCGTTTGGCCAGCGTTTCGAACACGCCGATCACTTCGGCATTGGCCGCATCGCCGATCGCATGGACCGCCAATTGCCCGCGCGCCCTGGCCACTTCATCGGCCTGCGCCAGCAAGTCTGCAGCGCTGATCAGGCTGAGTCCGCGCGTGCCGGGCATGTCGTGATAGGGCGCCTTCAAATAGGCCCCGCGCGATCCCAATGCGCCATCGGCGTAAAGCTTGGTTCCGGTCAGACGCAGACGGTCGTCATACATCCACGCCGTTGTGCGCCCACCGAAAATGCTGCGCCAATTGTCGAGACCTGCGGCATAGGAGAATATGCGGACATTGAGGTTTCCGGCCTCGCCCGACCGGCGAAACGTGTTCCAGTCTAACAGGCTGGTGCCCATATCGGCCGCACCGACCAGCCCGTATCGCAGCATCGCCTGCTGAGCAGCGGCGAACGCGCGATCCTGAATGGCGTTGTCCGGCATCGGGATCTTGTCTGTGACCAAGGGTAGAGCAGCATCGACGAACAACCCATTCTCGATCCGCCCACCCGCCGGCGCGACGGTTGTGGGCGTTACGCCAGCGGCGGCCAGCGCAGCACTGTTGCCAACCGCGGCATGGCCATCGACGCGGGTCAACCAGACCGGACGGTCGGCCACAACCGCATCCAGGTCGGCCGAGGTCGGGAACGCCTTGGTCGGCCACAATTCCTGATTCCAGCCGCGCCCGATGATCCAGCCCTTGCCCGGGTTGGCGGCAGCATAATCCTTCAGTCTTTGTTTGAGATCGTTGACCGACGCGCTGCCGGTCAGATCGAGTTGAATGAGGGCATAGCCGAGCCCCATGACATGACCGTGCGCATCGATCAGGCCGGGCAGGACGGCTCGTCCGCCAAGGTCAACGACCTTGTCCGCCGCCGGTCGCGCACGGCCTTTTTGCAGGACGGCTTTGACCTTGCCGTCGTCGCCGACCAGCATTCCGTCGAACCGAACCAGGTTGCCCTTGGCGTCGGCCTGGATGCCGTTGGCGTTGGTGAACAGCGTGTCCGCAAAGGCGGGCGACGCGGCGAGGATCGCGCTGGCGATCAGCAGGCGGGTCTTGAGCATGGCGGATTTCCTAGCATTGTTTGCGTCCCAAGGAAGGGCTAGTCGGCGTTGCGATGACTGATGCCCGCCCCACCTTCGCCGATATCGAATCCGCTGCACGCCGTATCCACGGCGCCGTGATCGAAACGCCGACGCAACATAGCCGCACGCTCAGCGACATTATCGGCGCGGAAGTGTGGCTGAAATTCGAGAATCTTCAGTTTACCGCCGCCTACAAGGAGCGCGGTGCGCTCAACAAATTGCTGCAGCTCGACGATGCGGAAAAAAAGCGCGGCGTCATCTGCGCGTCGGCCGGCAATCATGCCCAGGCGGTGGCTTATCATGCGCGCCGCCTCGGCATTCCGGCGACCATCGTGATGCCGACCCCGACGCCGACGATCAAGGTCGTGCAGACCGAGGGGCATGGCGCCACTGTCGTGCTGCACGGGCGCACGTTCGACGATGCTTATGCCCACGCCCGCGAACTAGAGGCGGCGGAAGGTTATGTCTTCGTCCACCCGTTTGACGACCCGGCGATCATCAGCGGCACCGGCACCATCGCCATGGAAATGCTGGCGGCGGCGCCCGACCTCGACACATTGGTCATTCCGATCGGCGGCGGCGGGCTGATCAGCGGAATCGCGATTGCCGCCAAGATGATCAAGACCGACATCGAAATCGTCGGGGTCGAGGCCGAGATGTTTCCGGCAATGAAGAATATCGTCGAAGGCAAGGAGATGATTATCGGCGGCGACACGTTGGCCGAAGGGATTGCGGTCAAGCATCCCGGCATGCTGACTCGCGCCATCATCGCGGACCTCGTCGATCGCATCGACCTAGTGCCGGAAGCGGCCATCGAACATGCCGTCGCCCTGCTTGTCGGAATCGAAAAGAGCGTGGTCGAGGGGGCAGGGGCAGCCGGTCTTGCCGCGATGCTTGCCGAGCCCGAAAAATATCGCGGCAAGAAGGTCGGCACCGTGCTTTGCGGCGGCAACATCGACACCCATTTGCTCGCCAACGTGCTGGTCCGCGAACTGGTTCGCTGCGGCCGGATCGCGCGCTTGAAGATTGCTGCGGAGGATCGCCCCGGCGCGCTTGCCGCGATCACCGCCATCTTTTTCGAGTGCGGCGTCAATATCATCGAGACCAACCATCACCGCGTCTTCACCGCGCTGCCTGCCAAGGACACGTTGATCGAGGTCGAATGCGAGGCGCGCGACGCCGAAGCGGTCGCGACATTGATCACGCGACTCGAAGAGGCTGGCTTCAAGGTCGAGCGCGCTGCGCTGGATTAAACCATCCCGCTCTGGGACACCGATACCGCTTAACCGTCTTCAATAAGCAACAGAGTCTTTTCAACCGCGTTAACCGGTCGCATAAAGACTTTCGTAACTTTTGGAGTCA
>JBDTMR010000100.1:0-6448 GCA_039934175.1 Sphingomicrobium sp. | reverse complement strand
TGCCCGACCATTTGCCGAACAGGATCTTGTCGCCGGCCTTGACGTCGAGCGGAGTCACCGTGCCGTCTTCGGCGCGGGCGCCCGAACCGACGGAGACGACTTCGCCTTCCTGCGGCTTTTCCTTGGCGCTGTCGGGGATGATGATCCCGCCAGCCGACTTTTCTTCTGCCTCGACCCGGCGGACGAGGACGCGGTCATGAAGCGGCCTGAAACCCATGGTAGCTTACCTTTTTTTCTTCGTTTAAATGTGCCCGCTGGCACTCCGTCAAGCAGAGTGCCAAGCGATGCAGCCCATCTGGGTAGCGCGGTCCACCATGTCAATGGGAGTCGGCGAAGAGGCTTGCCAATAGCTTGAAAAACGGCTCCACTCTCGGATGAATTAACTATCTAAGGCGCTGAATTAAATGAAGAAGTTGTTAATCGCAGCGTCGGTGTCCATCCTTGCCTCGTGTTCGACACTTTCCACCTATCGCCAGGCCGAGGCGCCGCCGCCCCCGGTGGTGATTGACAATCCGATGACCCATGCGGCCGAGCAGCAGTTCGCGCTTGTCTTCCCAGGCAAGGTGCTCAAGCCCGGCGAATTTGCGCTGCTTCCGCTAAATGCCCGGCCCAAGACCGGGCCGGTCAACATTCTGGTCTCGCTTCGCAACCAGCGCACCTACGTCTTCAAAGCGGGACAATTGGTTGCGGTGTCGACTTCGTCGCACGGGGTGCCGGACCATCCGACCGATCCGGGCCACTGGACGATTCTTCAGAAAAAGCCTTTCCACCGGTCCAACAAATATTCGAACGCGCCGATGCCGTTCATGCAGCGCCTCGACAAATGGGGACGCGCGTTCCATGCCGGCGTCGTTCCCGGGCATCCTGCAAGCCACGGCTGCATCCGTCTGCCCGCACCGATGGCCAAGGCCCTCTACGGGATGACCACGCTCGGCGATTCGGTCGACATCGAATCCTAGGTCGGAAGCAGCCCCAGTTCGTCGCGCCTCGACCAGCGCCGGATCATCAATACGGAGACGAAGGCGAGTCCGGTCGCAAGTCCGGTCCAGATGCCGACGCCGGCCCAATTCGCGCCGAAGCCGAGCCACACGCCGGTGCCGATCCCGACGACCCAATAGCCGACCAATGCAAACAGCATCGGCACGCGGGTGTCGTGCAGTCCGCGCAGCATCCCTGCCCCGACGACCTGGGCGCCATCCACCATCTGGAACAGTGCGGCGACGAACAGGAACGAGGTCGCGAGCGCGATGACCCTGGCGTTTGCAGGCGTGTCCGCAAAAAATAACGTAACGAGCGAGCGCGGGAACAGCCACATCAGCAGCGCCATGGTCGCCATGAAGCCGATCCCCATGACAAGGCTGGTCCAGCCCGCCCGCGCGATCCCGTCGCGGTCGCGGCGACCATAGGCCAGGCCGACGCGGACGGTGGCAGCCTGGGCAAGGCCGAGCGGGACCATGAAGCTGGTCGCCGCAATCTGCAGCGCGACCTGGTGCGCGGCGACCGATTCGGCGTCGATCAGCCCCATCAAATAAGCGGCCGCACTAAACACCGCCCCTTCGAACCCCATCGCCATTCCGATTGGCAAGCCCAGCCGGAACACTTTGGTGAAGCGTGGCCAATCGGGCCGCCAGAAACGCCCGAACACATGGAAACGGCGAAATTGCCGATCACTGACGATGACCAACGCCAACGCCAATGCCATCGCGCCCCACGTAATCGAGCTGGCCAGTCCGCCGCCGAACAGGCCGAGCGCCGGGAGTCCGAAATGCCCGAAAATCAATCCGTATCCGGCCAGCGCATTGACCGCGATCCCGGCCGCGCTGATCGCCAGCACCCAGCCTGGCCGTTCCAGCGCGGAGAGGAAATTGCGCATCACCTGGAACGCCATCCACGGCGGCAGCGCCCACATGTAACCACGAAGGAACATCGCAGCACCTTTGGCCAGGCGCGGCTCCTGGCCAAGCGCAAGGATCAACGGCTCGGCAAACCACAAGACGACCATGATCGGGACGGTGATCAGCATGGCCGCCCACATGGACTGACGGAATGTGCGCCGGACGTCGCGCACGGCGTTGGCACGCGCGCCAAGCGCGCTCGCCATCATCGGCGAGGATGCCGTCAGCACCCCGAACCCGAACAAGGTCATCGCAAAGGTCAGACCCAGCGCGAGTGCGGCGGCAGCCAGTTCAACCGCCCCGAGCCGCCCGAGCAGCAGGGCATCGGTCGCCTGGATCAATTGCGTCGTCAGGTTGGCGAGCACCAGCGGCCACGCCAGCGACAGCGTTGCCCGCGCCTCCTTGCGCCAGTGTTCCTTCGAGAGCGCCGCTGCCGTCATTGCCGCGCCGTAGCAGTTTCGATTGGCCGGTAAAGCGGGCCATCGGTCGAAAAGCTTTGGCCGACCGGGCCGGGCCTCGCTAAGCCGTGGCTCGAATATCGGAGATACACTCATGCGCTTTGTTCGTGCGGTCTGGAAATTGCTGGTCGGCGTGAAGGACGTTCTCGTCCTCCTCTTCATGCTGATGTTCTTCGGCCTGCTCTACGCGGCGCTGTCGTCCCGGCCAGCGCCTGTCGGCGACGGCGTGCTTGCCCTGGATCTGGACGGCGTCGTGGTCGAACAACCCCAGGACGTCGACCCGTTCGCGGCCCTGTCGCCGGTTGGCGGCGGGAATATGCGCGAACATCGATTGAAGGATCTGGTTGCCGTCCTTCGCAAGGCCAAGGGCGACAGCAAGGTCAAGGCAGTCGCGCTCGACCTCGACCGCTTCGTCGGCGGCGGACAGACCGCGCTTACCACGCTCGGCGAAGCGATCGACGAAGTGCGCAAGGCGAACAAGCCGGTCGTCGCCTTCGCGACCGGCTATACTGACGATGGCTATCAGCTCGCCGCCCACGCCAGCGAAATCTGGCTGCCCGAACTGGGCGCGGTCGCGGTACAAGGCCCGGGTGGCAACAACCTTTATTACAAGGGCCTGTTCGACAAGCTTGGCGTGACCGCCAACACTTACCGAGTCGGCACCTTCAAGTCGGGGATCGAGCCTTACACCCGCAGCGACATGTCGCCCGAAGCGCGCGAAAATGCGCAGGCGCTGGGCGACGCCCTGCTGGAAACCTGGAAGCAGGACGTCGGCCGGTCCCGGCCCGGCGCGATGGCCGGATTGAACGCCTATCTGGCCGATCCGATTGCAGTGACCAAGGCGGCCGGCAACAATCTTTCGAAGGCGGCGCTCGACCTGAAACTGGTCGACAAGATCGGTGAGCGTCGCGCCTACAATGCCCGGCTTGCCGAGCTTGGCGGCGCCAAGGAGGACTCCGCGCTCGGTTACAAGCGCATCGCGCTGTCCACATACGAACGGTCGATCAAGCAGGAAAACGACGGTCCGATCGGAGTCGTCACGATAGCCGGCGAAATCGTCGACGGTCGCGCCGGTCCGGGCAAGGCCGGTGCGGAAACGATCGCCAACACGATCGAAAAGGCGCTTGCGACCAAGGATCTCAAGGCACTGGTCATCCGCGTCGACAGTCCAGGCGGATCGGCGTTAGCATCGGAGCGCATTCGCCAGGCCATCCTGTCGGCCAAGGAAGCAAAGATGCCGGTCGTGGTGTCGATGGGCAATGTCGCCGCTTCTGGCGGATATTGGGTGTCGACCCCGGCGGACTTCATCTACGCCGAGCCTTCGACCATTACCGGTTCGATCGGTGTTTACGGCGTGTTGCCGAGTTTCCAAGGGACGCTGGCCAAGCTCGGCGTTGGCGCCGACGGCATCAAGACGACGCCGCTGTCGGGCGAACCCGATCTGTTCAACGGTCCATCCGAGGCGGCAAGCGCCCTGGTCCAGGCCGGGGTTGAGCAAATCTACACCAAGTTCCTCGCCATCACCGCGGCGAGCCGGAAAAAGACGCCCGCCGAAATCGATCGTATTGCGCAGGGCCGCGTGTGGGACGGCGGGACAGCCCGCCAGATCGGACTGGTCGACGGCTTCGGCGGACTTGACGATGCCGTCGCCAAGGCGGGTGATCTGGCCAAGCTGGCCAAGAACGATCGCAGGCTGACCTACATCGAAGAGGGACGAGGCCCATGGGCCGGATTGCTGTCGGGCTTGCTCGGCGGCGGTGACGACGACAGCGAAGCGGCACCAACCGATGCGCTTGCCACCCTTGGCCCGGCACCGGAGCAATTGATGCTGCGCGTGATGGCGGATGTCGACAGCATCCTGAACGGCCCGTCGATCCAGCTCCGCTGCCTGGAATGCGGTCCCGCGACGATGGTGCCGCAAAAGGCGGCAGCGCCGTCTGGATGGTGGTTAGGCCTCGCCCGCTGGTTCGCGAGCTGACCGGCGTTTCTTGCGCTTGCCGGTCAGCGGCAGCATCACGAGCGCCATCAGCGTGCTGACCAGAGCCAGCGCGCCGAAGATGACGATCCATGGATGATGGGTGTCTTCGCGGGTTTGCAGGTCCATGATGTGGAGGCCCCACATCACGTCGTAGAATCGCCAGAAGCGCGTGCGCCGAGCGACGATATCGCCCGACCCGCTATCGACGAAGAAATGCGTACCGTCGGACATCGCGACCATCCAGCCATCCATCGCCCGGCGCAATTCGAGCGGCGGACTGGCGGAATCGACGCGTCTTGTCGCAACGATGCTGGCCTTGCCGGTGTAGCGGGCATCCACTTCACGAGCCGCATCGGCGGCGCCGAGCAAGGGAATCAGCGCTCCGGTCGCCGGATCGGCCTGCCGCGACTTGCCGTCGGCGGTGGTAATGATCCAGCGCGGGCCTGCCGTGCGCGGCTCGATTGCGACCTTGGCGACCTTCAACCCGTCGAGGCTTGGTGCGACTGGCGCGGTGGGCAGCACGATCGGCAAAGGGTCGCGCAGCAAGGCGGTTCCGCGCACCTCGTCGATCGGCCGGATCACCATGATCACGCCCGATAAGGTCCACAGCAGCATTGGCACGCCGATCAGCCAGCCGAGCCAGATGTGCCAGCGGCGCAAGGTTCCGCGAAGACTCATGCCTAGATGTGAATAGGCTTGCCCTGTACGCCCATCGCGGCTTCCTTGATCGCTTCGGAATGCGTCGGATGGGCGTGGCAGGTATAGGCAATGTCTTCCGACGTCGCGCCGAATTCCATCGCCTGGGTCGCCTGCTGGATCATCGTCCCGGCAACCGAGGCAATCGCCCAGACACCGAGCACGCGATCCGACTTGGCATCGGCAATGACCTTCACGAAACCGTCGGGCTCGTGGTTGGTCTTGGCGCGGCTGTTGGCCAGCATCGGGAATTTGCCAACCTTGACCTCGCCGCGCTCCCTGGCCTGCTCTTCGGTCAGGCCGACGCCGGCGATTTCGGGCCAGGTGTAGACCACCGAAGGGATCAGATCGTGGTTCACGATGCCGGTCAGGCCAGCAATATTTTCCGCCACCGCAAGGCCTTCGTCTTCGGCCTTATGGGCAAGCATCGGGCCGGGGATGACGTCGCCAATCGCCCAGACGCCGTCGACCTTGGTCCGAAATTCGTGATCGGTTTCGATCTGGCCGCGCTCATTAGTGTCAAGCCCGATCGCGTCCAGGCCGAGGCCGTCGGTATTGGGACGTCGACCGATCGACACGAGGACGCAATCGGCCTCGATCGTCTCGGTCGCGCCACCCTTGGACGGCTCGAGGGTCAGCGTCGCCTTGTCGCCGTTGACGGCTACGCCAGTGACTTTCGTGCTCAGGCGGAATTCGATGCCCTGCTTCTTGAAGATCTTGTTGGCTTCCTTGCGGACGTCGCCGTCCATCCCGGGCAGAATCTGGTCGAGATATTCGACGCAGGTGACCTTGGCCCCAAGCCGCCGCCAGATGCTTCCCATCTCCAGCCCGATCACGCCGCCGCCAATGACGACAAGATGTTCCGGCACCTTGGGCAGTTCCAGCGCGCCGGTCGAATCGACCACGACCTTCTGGTCGATGGTAACGCCGGGAAGCGGCGTGACCGACGATCCAGTGGCAATGACGATATCCTTGGCCGTAACCTTCTGGCCCGCGACCGTCACCGTGTGGGCGTCTTCAAAATTCGCCTTGCCCTTGAGCCAGGTGACCTTGTTCTTCTTGAACAGGAACTCGATCCCGCCGGTCAGCTGCTTGACCGCGTCGAGGCGCTGGCCGTGCATCACGGGAAGGTCGAGCTTGGGTTCGACGATGACGCCCATCTTAGCCATCGCGCCATTGGCGGCGGCATCGTAAAATTCCGACGCGTGAAGCATCGCCTTCGACGGGATACAGCCGACATTAAGGCAGGTTCCGCCCAGCGTCTCGCGGCTTTCCGCGCAAGCGGTCTTCAGCCCGAGCTGCGCCGCGCGGATCGCGGCGACATAGCCGCCGGGCCCGGCGCCAATGACGAGAACGTCGTAGTCGAAATCAGCCATTCGAATTTTCCTTAAAGATCGATCAGAAGACGCGTCGGGTCTTCG
>JBDTMR010000099.1:0-6458 GCA_039934175.1 Sphingomicrobium sp. | reverse complement strand
CGGAAGTGATGGGGCAGGTCCGCAAGGTCCAGCACCTGCTGAAGGTCGAAGACTAGTAACACCCTGTTTGGAGCCGGCGGCCACGCTGCCGGCTTCATGCGCGACAAAAGCGAAAGCGAGTGCACGACATGAAACTCAATGAAATCCGCGACAATGATGGCGCCCGCAAGGGTCGCGTTCGCGTCGGCCGTGGTATCGGGTCGGGCTTGGGCAAGACTGCCGGGCGCGGTCAGAAGGGCCAGAAGAGCCGTTCAGGCGTTTCCATCAAGGGCTTTGAAGGCGGCCAGATGCCGCTTCACATGCGCTTGCCGAAGCGTGGCTTCAACAACATCTTCGCCAAGGATTTTGCCGAGGTGAACCTCGGTGCGATCCAGAAGATGATCGATGCAAAGAAGCTCGATACCAAGGGCACGCTCGACCATGACGCGCTCAAGGCTGCTGGCCTTGCACGTGGCGGCAAGGACGGCGTCCGCCTACTCGGCAAGGGCGAACTGACGACCAAGGTCAGCTTCAAGGTTGCCGGCGCGTCGAAGGGCGCGATCGAGGCGGTCGAAAAGGCTGGCGGCACGGTCGAAATCATCGAAGCGAAGGACCCTGCCGCACTGGCCGCTGCCAAGAAAGGCAAGGCCCGCGAAGTCAGGCTCGCCGCCAAAGCAGCCAAAAAGGCGTAAGCCTTTTCCGTGCTAGGGGCTTCGCAAGCGCCTACGAGTGACTATATCGGGCGGCGGGGGGCGGTTCTGCCCGTCGCCGCCTTTGATTTTCTAGGGATTTGGTAATGGCATCCGCAGCCGAACAACTGGCTTCCAACATTTCGCTGGCAAGCTTCTCCAAAGCGACCGAACTCAAGCGTCGCTTGTGGTTCACGCTTGGGGCGCTGGTCCTCTTCCGGCTCCTGTCGTTCGTCCCGATCCCCGGCATTGACCCGGTTTCGATGCAGCAGCTTTATGCGACCCAGTCGGGCGGCGTGCTCGACGTCTTCAACACCTTCTCCGGCGGTGCACTGGCGCGCGCCTCGATCGTTGCGCTGGGCGTCATGCCCTACATCACCGCCTCGATCGTGGTGCAGTTGATGGGATCGCTTTACGGCCCGTGGCAGGCGCTGAAGAAGGAAGGCGAGACCGGCCGCAAGAAGCTCAACCAATATACCCGCTATTTGACCGTTCTCCTGACCACCGTGCAGGGTTATTTCATCGCGGTCGGCTTGGAAACGCTGGGTGCTGCCAACGGCATTTCGGCGGTTGTCGAACCGGGCATGCTGTTCCGCATCGCGGCCACGGTCAGCCTGGTCGGCGGTACCTTGTTCCTGATGTGGATCGGCGAACAGATTACCAGCCGAGGCATCGGTAACGGCGTCTCGCTGATCATCATGGCCGGGATCGTCGCGGGCTTGCCGCGCGCCGTCGCGCAACTGCTCGAAGGCGGTCGCACCGGTTCGATGGATCCACTGCTGGTGTTCGGAATCGTGATTCTCGCTGCGGGCCTCGTGCTCTTTATCTGCTTCGTCGAGCGCGCCCAGCGCCGAGTTCTGATCCAGTATCCCAAGCGCCAAACCGCGCGCGGGTCAATCCAGCAGGATCGCAGCCACCTGCCGATGAAGATCAACATTGCCGGCGTCATCCCGCCGATCTTCGCGTCGTCGCTGTTGCTGATGCCGCTGACGGTCATTCAGATGACCGGTGCGCAGAACAATCCCAATGCCAGCGACTGGCTGATCACGGTCAGCACGATGCTCCAGCACGGCGCGCCGCTCTATTTGCTGCTGTATGGCGCCGGGATCGTCTTCTTCTGTTTCTTCTACTCGGCAGTGCAGTTCAATTCGGAAGAGACTGCCGACGGCCTCAAGCGTCATGGCGGCTTCATTCCTGGCATCCGTCCGGGCAAGGCGACCGAGGATTATTTCGATTATCTGGTCAGCCGAGTGACGGTGATCGGCGCAGGCTATCTTGTGCTGATTTGCATGATCCCGGAAATCGCGGCGTCGCAGATGGGTATTGCCTTCACGCTGGGCGGCACTAGCCTTCTGATCGTCGTCAACGTGACGATGGATACGGTCAGCCAGATCCAGAGCCACTTGATCGCGCATCAATATGGCGACCTGATCAAGAAGGCGAAACTGAAGGGCGCACGCAAGCGCTAGACGCGCGTCGCGGAATCGTGATCGGCGCAAGGGGAGGGCTGGCGATGGACATCATTCTGCTGGGGCCGCCGGGGGCCGGTAAGGGCACCCAGGCCGAACGGCTTGTCGCCAACCGCGGCATGGTCCAGCTGTCGACCGGCGACATGCTTCGTGCCGCCGTACGCGAGGGGACTCCGGTCGGGGTCAAGGCGAAAGCCGTGATGGAAGCCGGCGGCCTGGTCAGCGACGCGATCGTCTGTGCCCTGATCGGCGAAAACCTCGACCGCGTGGTCGGCACCGGCGCCATTTTCGACGGTTTCCCGCGGACTCGTCCGCAAGCCGAAGCGCTGGAAATCCTGCTTGACGAGCGCAGCCGCCATCTCGCCCATGTGATCGAACTGGTCGTCGATGAAGACGCCCTGGTCGAACGCATCACCGGCCGCTTCACTTGCGCCAGCTGCGGCGCACCTTATCATGATCGCTTCCGCCTCCCGAAGGTTGAGGATACATGCGACGTTTGCGGCGGCCACGATTTCAAACGCCGCGCCGACGACAATGAGGAAACCGTGCGCAAGCGGATGGCCGAATATCGCGACAAGACGAGGCCAATCCTGCCGTTCTATGAAGAACGCGGCCTGGTTCGCTCGATCGACGGCATGGCCAGTGTCGAGGAAGTCGCTGCCGCGATCGACGCGATTCTCGACAGCTAGGCGGGCTTGCGGCACACTTCCGAGCGAAGGAGCCGCACCATGATCAGATCCATCATCGTTATCGCTGCCGCCGGTCTGGCGTTCGCGTCATCGGCGTCGGCCGCGGTTATCGGCAAATTGCCTTATGGATTTGAGGTTCGTTACGAAGCGATCGTCGCTCTTCCGCCTGCCAAGGCGTGGAGCCGCCTGATCGCAATCGGCACATGGTGGAGCGACGAGCATACTTTCGGTGGCAAGGCGGCCAACATGACCATCGATCCAAAGGCCGGTGGCTGTTTTTGCGAAGTGCTCCCCGAGAGCAATGGCGGCGTCGAACATCTTCGCGTCACGTATGTCGTTCCCAATCAGCGACTGGTGATGGGCGGTGCGCTTGGACCATTGAAGTTCGAAGGGGTCGCCGGGGTCATGGACATAAGGCTCAATCCTGCGTCCGAGGGAAAGACGCAGGTCATCTTCGTCTATCGCGCTGGGGGTTTCGCCCGGGGTAACGGCGAAGACATGGCGCCGCTGGTCGATCGGGTTATCGGGGAACAGGTGGCCCGGTTCGCGGCGCCGCCCGCCACGCCCTGATCAGCCGTGATCGCGGACCAGCGTAGTGAAACGGTATCCCGCGCGCTCGCCTTCGGGAAGATGATCCTCGCAGGCAATTTCGCGCCACGAACCGGTCGAGCGCGGATCGTCCATGAACACATCCCCTTCGACCTCGGCGAGGACTTCGGTCAGTTCGATCTGGTCGGCAACGTCATGGTACATCGCGAAGACATCCGACCCGCCGATGATCGAGACCGGATCTTCGCCCGCCAGGGCCAGCGCCTCATCCTTGCCGTGGGCGACTTCGACGCCGTCGTGGCGCCAGTCGCGGTCGCGGGTCAGGACGATATGACGACGTCCGGGCAGCACGCCGGGCAGGCTGTCGAATGTCTTGCGACCCATGATCATTGCCGAACCCATCGTGACATTCTTGAAATGCTTCAGATCGCCGGGCAGGTGCCAGGGTAGCGTGCCATCCTTGCCGATGGTTCCGTTGATGGCGCGCGCGACGACGATGGTGACGGTTGGCGGTTTCGACATGGGTCAGCCTTACGCTTGCAGGCGGTGGCGGGGCAAGCGTAGGGGAAAAAGATGACCCCGGCGCAGCAACAACTTGTCGATGAATTGCGGGCGCGCTTTGGCGCGGCGATCGCGACTACCGATAGAAGCGACATTGCGCCGTGGCTGACCGATTGGCGCGGGCGCTGGACCGGGGTCAGCGGCGCCATCATCCAGCCGGCATCGACCCCGGAAGCGGCGGCCGCGGTCGCCCTGGCGCGGCAGCTTGGCGTTCGCCTGGTCCCGCAAGGGGGCAATACGTCGATGGTCGGCGGTGCCACGCCGCTCTACGACGGATCGGCGTTGATCATGTCGACACGGCGATTGAACCGGATCCGGACGATCGATCGCAACGCACGCTTCTGCGTCGCCGAAGCCGGCGTCATCCTGCAGACCTTGCATGACGCCGTCGCCGAACAAGGCTTGCGCTTCCCGCTGACGCTTGGCGCGAAAGGGTCGGCTACTATTGGCGGCCTGACCTCGACCAATGCGGGTGGCACTCAGGTGCTCCGCTTCGGCCCGATGCGGGGACTGGTCGAAGGAATGGAGGCCATCCTTCCCGACGGCAGCATTCACGACGGCCTGCTCGGATTGAAAAAGGACAATCGCGGGCCCAGTCTCGATCAATTGCTGGTCGGCGCCGAAGGAACGTTGGGCATCATTACGGCAGTCCGCCTGAAATTGGTGCCGTCGGTTGCGGCACGCGCCGTTGCATGGATCGGTCTTGCCAGCCCGAAAGTCGCCCTCGAAGTGCTCCGGCACCTGGAAGGCGAAACTGACCGGATCGAGGGATTTGAAATCCTTCCAGACGAGAGCCTGAAGGCTGCGATCGCCCAGATCGAGGGGACGCGCGCGCCCTTGTCGGGGAGTCACCGCTGGCATGCCTTGGTCGAGGCGACGGCGATCGATCTTGCCGAAGAGGCGCCCGACGAATTGCTCGCGCGGACGTTGGAGCCGCTGCTTGCAAATGGGCTGATCGAAGATGCCGCCATCTCCGCAAGCGAGGCGCAGGCTTCGGCCTTCTGGAAAATTCGTGACAGCCTGTCGGAGGCCGAAAAGAAGGAGTTCGGTCCCGCCACGCAGCACGACATCTCCGTCCCGGTTGAGGCGATGCCCGCCTTTCTCGAGGACGCGGCCGCCGCGATCGAGCGCGCCTTTCCGGGCACGCATGCTTCCGGCTTCGGTCATCTCGGCGATGGCAACATCCATTTCCATGTCCGCGCACTCGATCGCGGCGGACCCGACTGGCTCACGCGCGAGGGGGATGCGGTCACGCGGTTGGTTCACGATCTGGTCGTCGCAGCGGGCGGGTCGATCAGCGCCGAACATGGCATCGGCCAGATGAAACGGGACGAACTGGCCCGGCTCTCGCCGAACCGCGTCGCGGCAGTCCGCGCGATCAAGCACGGGCTCGATCCGGACGGACTGATGAATCCCGGAAAGCTGGTCTAACGCCGCGCGGGCGCTACGCCGCCGCCGATCAGCA
The DNA here is from genome assembly GCA_039934175.1 of Sphingomicrobium sp. Classification (GTDB taxonomy): domain Bacteria; phylum Pseudomonadota; class Alphaproteobacteria; order Sphingomonadales; family Sphingomonadaceae; genus Sphingomicrobium. Next base: position 1,057 of record JBDTMR010000099.1, on the reverse strand, counting down.
CGCCGTCGACCGTCTGGCCGTAATAGGTTTTCTGCCCGTCGAAGTTCGTCTTCGCATTATCCGCCACGCTTCCTTTCTGGCGCGGATCCTTCGGCCGTTCGTGCTGGTCGAGGTACGCGGCCACGTCCCACGCCTCCTGATCGCTCAATGTTCCCGGCTGATCGAACGGCATATTGGCGCGGATGAAGCCTGCGGCCAGGTCGACCCGGCCCATGCCAGCGCCCCAATTGTAGCTGCGCGGCCCCCAAAGAGGCGGATAGACGATGGTACCGTCGGGCTGGCTCGCTCCCTGGCCGTCGCTGCCGTGACAGCCCGAGCATTTCGCTTCGTAGATCGGCTTGCCGCGTGCGGGATCATAGCCGCCCTCGCCAAGCGCGGGCTTGGGATAACCGGCGCCAGCCAGTGGCTTCCCGGTCGGCGCTCCGGTCGCGAGCCAATAAAAATAAGCCTGCAGGTCGCGGTAGACGTCCGAACCGGCGGGCGGCGGCCCGCCTGACGGGCTGTTCGATGCGTTCATGGAATAGCGGAAGCAGCCCATGATCCGGTCCTCCATCGTGTTGATGGAATTGTTCTTCTTGCGATATTGCGGATAGGCGACCCACGCCGCCCACATCGGGCTGCTATCGGCGCGGCGACCCGAATCGAGATGGCAATTCTTGCACGCCATCGCATTGCCGACGAACGCGGCGGCGTTCGTTCCGGGATCATCGAAGATCGCCTTGCCGCGAAGGATCGCTTCGCCCGCCGGCCCATCGGGAATGCTTGCCGGGTCGGGCGGGGTGAAGGCAGCGGAAGTCGCCTCGATCGCCGCGCCAGAAGGCCCCTCGCTGGAGGGGATCAGTTTGATCAGCGCCATCCCCGCAAAGGCTGCACCGGCGACGAACAGGCCGATGCCCGCGCCCAAGCGCAGCAACTTGTTCTGCTTCCTCGCTGTCCAGTCGCGCACGTACTGGGATGCTTCCTGCGGCAATTTGGTCGGATCGATCGTCATCTGCTCCTCCATTGGCGCGCCCGGAAGGATTCGAACCCTCAACCAGCCGAGTAGAAGTCGGCTGCT
>JBDTMR010000098.1:0-6480 GCA_039934175.1 Sphingomicrobium sp. | reverse complement strand
GCGAACCTTCTAGCGTGGGGCTGGCATGAGGCCAAGCGCCGAGATTGCCGTTATCGAAATGAACGGCGGATTGCTTGACGTCAGGCTTGCTGCGGCTGCGCGCCGGGGCCTTCCTCTGGCTTCAGGAAGCTGTCGGGCTTGAGACCGAGCCAGACCAGCATCGGCGCGGAAATGTAGATCGACGAATAAGTGCCGATGAAAATGCCGAGCAGGACCGCCGCCGTCAGGCCGAAAATCACATCCGGGCCAAGCAGCAGCAGCGCAAGCAGCGCCAACATGATCGACAGCGAGGTGACAATCGTCCGGCTCAGCGTCTCGTTGAGCGAGAGATTGAGCAGGGGGATAATCTGCATCTTGCGGAATTTGCGCAGATTTTCGCGAATCCGGTCATAGATGACAACGGTATCGTTGAGCGAATAGCCGACGATGGTCAGGATCGCCGCGACCACGTTGAGGTCAAATTGCAATTGCGTCAGCGCAAAGAAGCCAAGCGTCATCGACACGTCGTGGAACAGGGTGACGAGCGCCCCGACCCCGAATTGCCATTCGAACCGGATCCAGATGTAGATCGCGATCCCCAGCATGGCGAGCGCGATCGCAATCGCACCGTCACGTGCCAACTCGCCGCTGACCTTGCCCGACACCGATTCGCCGGCATCGACCCGAGCGCCGGGATATTGCGACAGGATACCCTGGCGCAACTTGGTCACGGCGGCAGCGGCGGCGGTGTCCGATCCTTCCGGCTTGGGAAGGCGGATCTGGTAGGTCTTGGCATCGCCGAAATTCTGGATGCTTGCATCGCCCAGCTTGAGCGCAGCAACCTTGACCCGCAGATCCTCGATATCGACCGGCTTGGAGAATTCGGTCCGGACCACCTGGCCACCGACGAAGTCGATTCCGAAGTTGAGGCCGCGAACGCCGACCAGCACGAGGCTTGCGATCGTCACCAGGATCGACAGGATGAGCGCGATGTTGCGCACCTTCATGAAGTCGATGTTGGTGTTGTCGGGTACAAGTTTCAGCAGGGCCATGGATCAGCGCCTCAGATATGGAGTTCGCGCGGACGCTTGGTCTTGACCCAATGGGCCACCAGCATCCGGGTGAAATTGACCGCGGTGAATACCGAGGTGATGATACCGATCATCAGGACGACCGCAAAACCGCGGATCGGGCCCGATCCAAAGTAGAACATGATCACCGCCGCGATGACGTTGGTAATGTTCGCATCGAAAATCGCGGTCGACGCTTCCTTATAGCCCATCTCCAGCGCGTCGAGGATCTTGCGACCCCGTCTCTGCTCCTCGCGGATGCGTTCGTTGATCAGCACGTTGGCGTCGACCGCCGCACCGATCGTCAACACGAAGCCGGCGATCCCGGGAAGAGTCAACGTGCCGTTGAACAGCACCATTGCGCCCAGGATCAGGATCGCATTGGCGACGAGGGCCGCCGTCGCATAGATTCCGAACCGGCCGTAGGTGACCAGCATGAAGATCACGACGGCAAGCGTCGCGACGATCGAGGCGAGCACGCCCTTGTCGATCGAATCCTTGCCGAGATCGGCGCTGACGGTGCGTTCCTCGATCACGTTCAGTTTGACCGGCAGCTTTCCGCTTGCCAGCGAGACGGCCAGCGCATTGGCGCTTTCGACGGTGAAACTGCCGCTGATCTGGGCCTGACCGCCAAGGATCGGCTCGTTGATGTTCGGCGCGCTGAGCACCTTGTCGTCAAGAATGATCGCGAACGGCTTGTTGACGTTTTCCTGCGTGACCCGGCCGAAGCGCTTGGCACCGGCCGCGTTGAAGCGGATCGAAACGGTCGCCGCGCCATTCTGGTCGAACGCCTGTTTGGCATCGATCAGCTGGTCGCCTGACACCATGATGCGGCGCTTGACGGCAATCGCGCCGCCGCCTTCCGCCATTGGCAGTATCTGGCTTCCCGGCGGCGCGCGTCCTTCGGCGAGCTGCTGGGCCGACGCTTCCTGGTCGACCAGCTTGAATTCGAGCCGCGCGGTCTGGCCGATCAGCGCCTTGAGCGCGTCGGGATCTTCGACCCCCGGCACCTGGACCAGGATTCGGCGCTGGCCCTGGTTGATGACCGTGATTTCCTTGGTCCCGCTCGGGTCGATCCGGCGGGCGACGACGTCGCGGGCGACGGTCATCGAATTCTTGAGCGCGTTTTGCGCGCCCTGCTCGGTCTGCGCGACGATGATCCGGGTCGAATCCTCGACCTTCACGGTCCAGTCGCGCGACCCGGTCAGGCCGACCGGCTGGGTCAGCGTGCGAAGCCGTTCGACGGCCGCATCGACCTGCGTCGGATCGCGAACGATGAAGGCAATGCGCCCCCCACTGCTCGAGACTTCGCCGATATCGATCCGCGGATCGCCGCGACGAAGCTCGGTGCTGATCGATTCTTCCATCGTCGCGAGCCGCTGCTTGGCGGCATCGGCGAGATCGGCTTCGAGCAGCAACTGGCTTCCGCCGGCAAGATCGAGCCCGAGGCTGACCTGCTTGTGCGGAACGACGCTAGGCCAAGTCGCAACCGTCGCCTTTGGGAAAAAGCTCGGCAAGGCCAAGATCAGCCCAAGGAACAGGACCAGCCAGATTCCCCAGCTCCGCCAGCGCGAAAAATCCAGCATCAGTCGTTGGCCGGCTTGGCGGTGGGATCGATGACCTGGGTTAACGTCGACTTGACGGCGCGAACCTTCAGCCCCTGGCCCAGTTCGACTTCGACCTCGCCGTCATCGACCTTGGTGACCCGGCCGATCAGACCGCCGCCGGTGACCACCTTGTCGCCCTTCTGGACGGCATCGATCTGGGCGCGATGTTCCTTCATCCGCTTCGATTGCGGACGGATCATCAGGAAGTAGAAGATGATGAACACCAGGACGAGCGGCGCCGTTTGGATGAAGAAGGATGCGCCGGACGACGGGGCTGCGCCGGTGGCTGCAGCGGCGATCAGCGAAATTGGGAAGTTGATCATGAAAGGATTGCTTCCTTTGGAATAGATGGTCGGGGCGACAGGATTCGAACCTGCGACCCCCACACCCCCAGTGTGATGCGCTACCAGGCTGCGCTACGCCCCGACCGTGCATCCCCATTGGAGATTGGGGTGCGACGGGGCATCTAGTGGCGGAAGGCCCGATAGGCAAGATGGCGGACACAGCTTTGGCACGACGGCGACGGACGAAAAGACGGTGGGTGAAGCGACTTGCCTGGGGAATCGCTGCGATTCCGCTTCTCTATCTTGCCGCCGCGCTGCTCGGCGGCCTGTTATCCGTCAATCGCGAATGGCGCGAGCCGGCCGAGGGAATCACCATCTACCTCGCCGATAATGGAATTCACGCCGACCTTATTCTGCCGGTTAATGACGAGGGGCTCGACTGGGCCGAATTCGTTCCAGCCGCGGCCTTTCAGGAAAAACCCGGCGATGCGCGCTGGATCGCGTTCGGCGCGGGGGAGCGCAAGGTCTATCTGGAAACCCCGGCCTGGTCCGACATCACACTCGGCACGATAAGCAGCGCGCTGATCGGCGGCGAGCGCGTGATGCACGTCGAATGGGTTCGCGATCCGACCTATTCGGCACGGCAGATCCGCCTCACGCGCGAACAATATCGGCGCCTGTGGAGCGCGATCCGCGCCGGCTTCCGCCTCGATGCGGAGGGTCGCGCCATCACCATCGGCCATCCTGGCTACTGGCGGCGGGACGCGTTTTTCGAAGGCGTCGGCAAGGCGAACGCAATCGACACGTGCAACCAGTGGGTCGCCAGTAGGCTCCGCCTCGCCGGTGTCAAAGCGCCGTCGTGGAGTCCCTTCGTCCAGGGACTGACGTGGCGATATCGCGAGTCGACTGCTCCCAAGAAATAGCTTGCGTTATTCCCCGACATGTCCAGTTTCGCGCTGGGCCGGGGGAGACAAGGGATGTCGGTAGCGCTTGCAGGGCAACCGGTCGTACCGCTCGGCTCTCGTACCCATCCGCCCGGCTTATGGACGCTCGCCGCGACCGAAGTGTGGGATCGCGCCAGTTTCTACGGCATGCAGGCGCTGCTGATCCTGTACATGACGCAATATCTGCTGTTGCCCGGCGCGGTCGACACGGTCATCGGGCTCGGCGCGCTCAAGTCGGCGATTGCCTCGGTGCGCGGCCCGCTCAGCATCGAAGGGCAAGCGACCCAGATTTTCGCACTCTACATCGCGGTGCTTTCGCTGCTTCCGTTGCTCGGCGGCTGGCTCGGCGACCGCTTCATCGCGCGCCGGACGGGCGTGGTAGCGGGGGCCGCGCTGATGTGTGCCGGCCACCTTGCGCTCGGCCTCACCTCGACCTTCCTCATCGGGCTATTGCTGGTCCTGGCGGGAGCGGGGCTGCTGCGCGGAAACATCGCACCGCAGATTCGTGCGCTTTATGCAGCCGAGGACCCGCGCACCGCCGAAGCATTCCAGATCTACTATCTCACCGTCACCATCGGCGGCTTCCTCTCGCCGCTCGTGACCGGAATTGTGAGTGAGCGCTACGGCTTTCACCCCGCCTTCGCGATCGCGGCAATCGGGATGCTGATCGGTCTTGTCTGGTACGTCGCCCGGATGAAGACGTTGCCGCCCGACCCGCCACGCGCGGTGCGCGGTGCGGCCCGCATTCCCCTCTCCGACAAGGAGAAACGAAACGTTGTCGTCCTGACCGTCTTCCTCGTGGTGCCGCTGACCTTCTGGATCGCCCAGGTGCAAATCTGGAACATCTACAACATCTGGGTCAGCGAGCGCGTCGACCGAATGGTCGGCGGATTCAGCGTTCCGGTGCCGTGGCTCCAGTCGCTTGATAGCCTCGCACCGATGGCAATGGCGATCGCAGCGATTTTCTACTGGCGGCGAGGCGCGCCGCGCGTGGAGCATTATGGGCGAATGGCGGCGGGCTGCATCCTGTTCGGGCTCGGCATGCTGATCCTTGCGGCAGCGCCGGCGATCGCCGGTCACGAGACTGCCATCCCGATCCTGATCCCGGTCGCCTTCCACATCGTTTCGAACCTCGGCTGGGTGCTGTTCGCCCCGACTTGCGCCGCCTTTATCGCCGATTATGCGCCGGAGCGCTGGCGTGGGACGATGCTCGGATTCAACATCCTCACCACCAGCGTTGCGGGCTTTCTCAGCGGCCCGCTGAGCAGCCTCTATGAAGCGCGCGGCCCGACCTACTTCTGGGCCGTCATTGCGATCGTCCCGATTGCCGGCGGGACTGGTCTGATCCTCGCAAAGCCGCTGCTGCGCCGCCAGCTAAGCGCCGTTGGAACGCCTCAAAGCACGTAACGCGACAAATCCGTGTTCTTGGCAATTCCAGACAGTTGCGCTTCAACGAAGGCGCGATCGATCAGCAAGGTCTCGCCACCGCGATCCTCGGCGGTGAAGCTGACCTCCTCGAGCAGTTTTTCCATCACCGTCGACAGTCGCCGAGCGCCGATATTCTCTAGCGATTCGTTGACCTCCGCGGCGATTCTTGCGAGCGCGGCAATTCCGTCGTCGGCGAAGGTGATCGTTACGTCCTCGGTCTTCAGCAGGGCACGATATTGCTCGGTCAGGCTGGCCCTGGTGTCGCTCAATATGTGAACGAAATCCTCCTCAGTCAGACCGCGCAGTTCGACCCGGATCGGCAAGCGACCCTGCAATTCCGGCAACAGGTCCGCAGGCTTGGCGACATGAAACGCGCCTGACGCGATGAACAGGATATGGTCGGTCTTGATTGGCCCATATTTGGTCGCGACCGTCGTGCCCTCGATGAGGGGTAACAGATCGCGCTGGACGCCTTCGCGGCTGACCGATCCGCCGCGAACGTCGCTGACCGCAATCTTGTCAATCTCGTCGAGGAAGACGATGCCGTTGGCTTCGGCATCGGCCAGCGCAACGCGCGAGACGTCATCCTGGTCAACACGCTTGTCGGCCTCCTCTTCGACCAGTTTGGCGAAGGCAGCCGGCACCTTGAGTTTGCGTCTTTTCTTGGGCGGGCCGCCCATCGCCTTCGACATCATGTCCGACAGGTTGATCATGCCGACGCCGCCCTGGCCGGGCATATCGAACGGCATGTTGGGGGCCTCGGTCACTTCGATCTCGACCTCGGCATCGTCCAATGCGCCGTCGCGGTAACGGGCGCGGAAGCTTTCACGGGTCGCCTCGCTCGACCCCTTGCCGGTCAGCGCGTCGAGCAAGCGGTCCATCGCTGCGCCCTCAGCGGCCTCACGAACACGTTCGCGGCGCCGTTCCTTTTCCAGCCGAACCGCTTCCTCGACCAGGTCGCGGGCGATCTGTTCGACATCGCGGCCGACATAGCCGACCTCGGTAAACTTGGTCGCCTCGACCTTGACGAACGGCGCGTCGGCAAGCTTCGCCAGGCGCCGCGAAATCTCGGTCTTGCCGCACCCTGTCGGCCCGATCATCAGGATATTCTTGGGCGTCACTTCCTCGCGCAATTCAGGTGACAAGCGCTGGCGCCGCCAACGATTGC
>JBDTMR010000097.1:0-6547 GCA_039934175.1 Sphingomicrobium sp. | reverse complement strand
CGGTCAAGGCGACATGTACCACATTTTCGCGGCCAAGCGCCATCGACAAGATGGTGCGATCTTCGGGAAAAACCAGTCCCTTGGCGCTTTTTGCGGAGGAAGCGGACGGCCCGCCGCCCACGCGCCAAGCCTGGTCGAGCTTTTTATTGCCATCCTCGCCAGCGTCGCCGGCATGGATCAGCATTCGTACCTTGCCGCCGCGGGCTGCCTGTTCGATTCGGTCTCCGCCGGTCACCAATGTGCCCGACCGCGCTTCCAGGCCGAGCCGGTCGAGCGTCGCCTGGCGAAGCGCGGCAACGATCCTCTCGCTCAAATCTTCAGGAATGCGGACTTCATGTTTGAAAGCGCGGGCCAGGGCGCCCTTGAGCTTGCCCTTGGCAATCGCCTCGTCCAGCACGGCACGCCCCACGCCGAGGTAGGCACCGCGTCCCGGCGCGCGGGCGCGGACGTCCGGCGCGACCTCGCCATCGGGCGAGAGCGCGAGCCGGATCAGCGCTTCCTTGGGCGCGGAACGGCGGGTCAGCACGCAGGTCCGCTCGGGCCCTTCGTCCTTCCCTCCGGTCGGATCGCTTACGCGGTCATTGCGAGGTGTCCGCATCGGCGGCCTCCTCGCTTGCGGACGGCGGCGCGTCCTTGGAATCCGATGCGGGCGCTTCATCTTCGAACCAGTGCGCGCGGGCGGCCATGATGACCTCGTTGCCCTGTTCTTCGGACAGGCCGTAATCGGCGAGAATCCCGCCCTTGTCTTCCGACCGATTGCTTTCGGCCCGACGACGCGGTTCAACGCGCTTCTTCTGGATCAGCTCGTCGGTCGCCAAATCGGCGAGGTCGTCGAGCGTGAAAATTCCGGCCTTGCCGAGGGTCACCAGCATCTGCTCGTTGAGGTGCGGCAGTTCGGCAAGCGCGTCTTCGACGCCAAGGCCGCGACGCTCTTCACGTGCCGCTGCTTCGCGGCGTTCTAGCGCTTCACCGGCGCGGCTCTGAAGTTCCTCGGCAATGTCCTCGTCGAGGCCTTCGATCGAGGCGACTTCGTCGCGCTCGACATAGGCGACTTCCTCGAGGCTGGTGAAGCCTTCGGCGACCAGCAGCTGGGCCAGCGTCTCGTCGACGTCGAGCTCGCTTTGAAACATTTCCGACCGCTCGACGAATTCGCGCTGGCGCTTTTCGCTGGCATCGGCCTCGGTCAGGATGTCGATCTGCGACGCGGTCAGCTGGCTGGCGAGACGGACGTTCTGGCCGCGACGACCGATGGCCAGGCTGAGCTGGTCGTCGGGAACGACGACTTCGATCCGGCTTTCTTCCTCGTCGATGACGACTCGGGCGACGGTCGCCGGCTGAAGCGCGTTGACGACGAAGGTCGCGGTGTCCTCGCTCCACGGGATGATGTCGATCTTTTCGCCCTGCAATTCCTGCACGACCGCCTGGACCCGGCTGCCCTTCATGCCGACGCAGGCGCCGACCGGGTCGATCGAGCTGTCGTAGCTGATCACGCCGATCTTGGCGCGGCTGCCCGGATCGCGGGCGGCGGCCTTGATTTCGATGATGCCGTCGTAAATTTCCGGCACTTCCTGCGCGAACAGCTTCTTCATGAAGTCGGGATGGGCGCGCGACAGGAAGATTTGCGGGCCGCGCACTTCGCGGCGGACCGACGAGATCAGCGAACGGATGCGATCGCCGACGCGAACCATTTCGCGCGGAATCTGCTGGTCGCGGCGGATGACGCCCTCGGCGCGGCCCAGATCGACCACGACATGGCCAAATTCGACGCGCTTGACGACGCCGGTGATGACTTCGCCGGCGCGATCCTTGAACTCTTCGAACTGGCGCTCGCGCTCGGCGTCGCGGACCTTCTGGAAGATGACCTGCTTTGCAGCCTGCGCGGCAATTCGGCCGAACTCGATCGGCGGCAGCGGATCGACGATGAAATCGCCCATCGCGGCATCGGCCTTCAGCTTCTGAGCGCCCTTCAGGTCGACCTGCTTGAAGTGATCGTCGACTTCTTCGACCACTTCGAGGACGCGCCACAGGCGAAGGTCGCCGGTCTCGCCGTCGAGCTTGGCGCGGATGTCGTTTTCGGCGCCGTAGCGGGCGCGGGCTGCGCGCTGGATGGCGTCTTCCATCGCCTCGATCACGATCGCCTTGTCGATCAGTTTCTCGCGCGCAACGGCATCGGCAATGGCGAGCAACTCGGCCTTGTTGGCGGTCGCTGCGGCGGGGGGAGCGGCAGAAGCCATAGTCTTAACCTTCCGTCTTGATAGAATCGGCGCCCTCGGTGCTGAGCGGCGCAGTGGCGTTGATGAGGCGATCGGTCAGCACGAGCTTGGCCGACGCGATGTTGGTGAATTCCAGCGTTCGTTCGCCCTTCGGCGTCTCAATCCGGATGGTGTCGCCGTCGATCCCGACGATGTCGCCGGTTACCTGCTTGGCGCCATCCTGCGGCGTCGCGAATTTGATCCGTGCTTCGTGGCCGGCCCAGTCGGCGAAATCCTGCCGCCGGGTCAGTGGGCGGTCGATCCCCGGCGAGGAGACTTCAAGGCGGTAGGTGCCGTCGATGGGGTCGCGGCCGGCCTCTTCCTCGCTGTCGATCAGATCGCTGATCGCGCGCGATAGATCGGCGCAATCGTCGATTGTCAGCTGGCGCGTGTCGGGCCGTTCGGCCATCACCTGCAACGTCGGATCACTCGCGCCGCCGATCATCGCCACGCGCACCAGCTCAAACCCTTGCGCCTTGACGGCGGGGTCGATCAGTCTGGCGATGGCATTGGTATCGGTCACGCTTGCTCCGGTTGAATATGCAGAGGCTCCCGCTGCCGGGACCGCTTGGCCCCAGCCCCAAACACTTTCGATGATTGAGGAGAGAAAGCGGATATAGGCTGGGCCGCCGACGCTGGCAAGGAGAGTTTCGGCTTGCCGCGCGGGAACTTTGCGGCGTTAACCCGCTTTGATTGACGACGATATCGGGAGCGTTCCATGCGAGTGATGACGACTGCGTTAATTTCATGTCTTCTAGCCACCACGGCGTGCCACGCCGAAGCGCCGCCCGGGGGCGAATCCTTACCCACTGCGAGCAAGCCTTTTGCCGAGCGCGCGGTTGCCAGTTTCGACACTCCCTGGGCGATGGATTTCCTTCCCGGGAGCGGTCTTCCGGTCATACACGCCGCACTGTTGACCGAACGCGACGGCAAATTGTGGCTGGTCGACGTCGATAGCGGCGCCAAGCGGCCAGTGTCCGGAATTCCAGCGGTCAAGGTGGCAGGGCAGGGCGGCCTCGGCGATGTCGTCGCCCATCCCGATTTCGCTGCCAATCGGCGCGTCTACCTCAGCTTTGTCGAGGATGGAGCGGGCGGGACGAGCGGCGCGGCGCTCGGCTACGGAACGCTGGTCAGCGACCAGAACGGCTCGCGACTCGACGGTTTTAAGGTGATCTGGCGTCAGTCGCCGAAGGCGAGCGGCAATGGCCATTTTTCTCACCGCATTGCCTTCGGGCCGGACGGCTTTCTCTATTTGACTTCGGGCGAACGGCAGAAATTCGATCCGGCGCAGGATATGACCGGCAATCTCGGCAAGGTGTTGCGATTGACCGACGAAGGGGCGCCGGCACCCGACAATCCGTGGGCCAAACAAGGCGGCATCGCCGCGCAATTCTGGTCGATCGGCCACCGCAACCTGCTCGGAATCGCCTTCGCGGCCGACGGCCGGCTGTGGGAAAGCGAAATGGGACCAAAGGGCGGCGACGAGGTCAATCTGATCAAGCCCGGCCTGAATTACGGCTGGCCCAAGGCCTCGAACGGATCGAATTACGACGGCAGCGATATTCCCGACCACAAGTCCGGCGACGGCTTCGAAGCGCCCAAGATATGGTGGAATCCGTCAATCTCGCCCAGTGGGCTGCTGATCTACACCGGCGACCGGTTCAAGGGCTGGAAGGGCGATGCACTCGTCCCCGCGCTTTCCGGCGAAGCGCTGATTCGGATCGACATTCACGGCGAAAAAGCGACGAAAGCCGACCATTGGCCGATGGGTCGCCGCATTCGCGCGGTCGACCAGGGGCCCGATGGCCGGCTGTTCATCCTTGAGGATACGGGGCGCCTAGTCGAACTGACGTACCGATCCTGATCGATCAATCCTGCGGCTGCGGAATACGGCGAAGATAGGGCTTCACAGTTTCCCAGCCGCCCGGATATTTCGCCTTGGCGTCTTCATCGCTCACCGACGGCGGAATGATCACGCTTTCGCCCGGATGCCAGTTGACCGGGGTCGCGACGCCCTTGCTCTCGGTGATCTGGATGCTGTCGAGCAGGCGCAGGACCTCATCGAAGTTGCGGCCCGAGCTCATCGGATAGAGCAGCATCGCGCGAATCTTCTTGTCCGGCCCGATGATATAAACCGTGCGCACCGTCGCATTGTTGGCGGCGGTGCGTCCCTCGGCGCTGTCACCGGCATCGGCGGGCAGCATGTTGTACAGCTTGGCAACATTGAGGTCGCTGTCGCCGATCACCGGATAATCGACCTTGTTGCCCGACACCTCCTCGATGTCCGGAAGCCAGCGCGTGTTTTCGGCCGACGTATCGACGCTCAGGCCGATGATCTTGGTGTTGCGCCTGGCGAATTCTTCTTCCAGCCCGGCCATATAGCCAAGTTCGGTCGTGCAAACCGGCGTGAACGCCTTCGGATGCGAGAACAGGATCGCCCAGCTGTCGCCGATCCATTCGTGGAAGTTGATGCTTCCCTGCGTGGTCTGGGCAGTGAAATCGGGCGCGATGCTACCGATGCTGAGGGTCATGATGATTCTCCTTTTCAGTCGACCGGAAGATAGTCCGGAATGATGGGGTCGTGCGGCTCCAGCCAATGCGGAACCGGAAGGTTTTTCGAACGCAGGAATTCGGGATTGAACAGGCGCGACTGGTATCGCGTTGCCGGGTCGCACAGGATGGTGACGATGGTGTGACCCGGCCCGATTTCGCGCGCCAGCCGGATAGCGCCGGCTACGTTCACGCCGGACGACGCGCCCAGCGCCAACCCTTCCTCCTCGAGCAGGCGGAAGGTAAGCGGAATACTTTCGTCGTCCGGAATCAGAAATTCGTGATCGGGCGTGAAGCCTTCCAGATTGGCGGTGATCCGGCCCTGGCCGATGCCTTCGGTGATCGAATTGCCCTCAGCCTTCAATTCGCCGTTGCGGTAGAAATTGAACAGCGCCGCGCCGGGGACATCGGCAAGCGCGATTTGGATATCGGCATTGCGCTCCTTCAACGCCATTGCGGTCCCGGCCAATGTCCCGCCGGTGCCCACCGCAGCGACGAAACCGTCGACCTTGCCGTCGGTCTGCTCCCAGATTTCCGGGCCGGTGGTGCGGACATGCGCGTCGCGGTTGGCGACATTGTCGAACTGGTTGGCCCAGATCGCCCCGTTGGGGTTTTCGCGTGCCATCCGTTCGGCCAGACGCCCGCCGATCTTCACATAATTGTTGGGGTTCTTGTAGGCGACGGCGGGGACCTCAACCAACTCGGCGCCGAGCATCCGGAGCGTGTCCTTCTTCTCCTGGCTCTGCGTTTCGGGGATGACGATGACCGTCTTCATGCCCAGTGCATTGCCGACCATGGCAAGGCCGATCCCGGTATTGCCCGCCGTTCCGTCAACGATCGTTCCGCCGGGGCGAAGCTCGCCGCGCTCGATGGCGTCCATCACGATGCTCAGCGCGGCGCGGTCCTTGACCGACGCGCCGGGGTTCATGAATTCGGCCTTGCCCAGAATATTGCAGCCGGTCTCTTCCGACGCGCGCTTCAGGTTGATCAGCGGCGTGTTGCCGATGGCGGCCAGGACGTCGGAGCGAATTTGCATATGGTGCAGGTAAGAAGGCCCCGCCGAAAGGCAAGGCGCCCGCCCGCCTTTTTCAGCCCAGCCGGCGGTAACGGAATTGATGCGGGACGCGCCCTTGCCGCCGGGCCTTGGCGGCATAGCGGGTCTCGATCCAGCCCGACGGATAATCGAGCCACTGGTCCGGTGCATCGTTGACCCATGCAAACTGGTCGCTGTGCCGTTGCATCACCATCAGCAGCCAGTTCAAATAGGTCGGATCGTCCGTCGCGACCCGAAACTCCCCGCCCGGCTTCATCTTGGCTGCGATCAGGTCGACCGGCCCGTCGTTCATCATCCGGCGCTTGGCGTGGCGCGCCTTGGGCCACGGATCGGGGTGGAGCAGATAGACCATCGTCAGCGATCCGTCGGGAATCCGGCGAAGAACATCCAGCGCATCGCCCATCCAAAGGCGGATGTTGGCGAGATGTTGATCGCGGATCTGGCCCAGCGCCATCGCGACCCCGTTGAGGAACGGCTCGCAACCGATGAAACCGTGGTCGGGCAGCAGGTCGGCACGGTGCGCCAGATGCTCACCTCCGCCGAACCCGATTTCGAAATGCAGGGGACGATTATCCCCGAACAGGCTCAGCGCGGTCACGTCGCCTTCCTCGGGCACGCTGATCGCGGGCAGCAGGGTTTCGACCAGTTCGGCCTGACCCTTGCGCAGCCGATGCCCACTCGACCGCCCGTA
>JBDTMR010000096.1:0-6733 GCA_039934175.1 Sphingomicrobium sp. | reverse complement strand
CAACGGAGAGGTGGCCGAGTGGTTTAAGGCAGCGGTCTTGAAAACCGCCGTGGGTGAAAGCTCACCGTGGGTTCGAATCCCACCCTCTCCGCCATTATTCGCATAATATTAGCCTACCCGCCATCGGGACGGCCCGCCTCTTGTCGGTTTGTCGAGCAACCGCACTGGCGCCCGCTCCTTCCGTTCGTCGTTTGGTCGATGGCAAGTGGATTGCCCCAATTACCCCGATTAACCGTCTTACCTCGATAACACAGGGGTCGGTCATGTCTACGTCGTTCATTCTTCGTTCGGTCAGCTTTCTTGCATTTGCAACAGCTGCTGCTTCGGCGGCGATTGCCGAGGGTAGCGTAACGACGGTGACTGCCGGTGCGACGAATTACGATGCCGGCTTCTTCGCTGCATTCTCGCCCACCAGCGCGCTCGACATTGCTGCCCGTGTCCCGGGTTTTTCGCTTGAGGAGAGCAATAACGAGCTTCGCGGGTTCGGCGGTGCGGCCGGAAACGTTGTCTTCAACGGCGCCCGCCCCTCCTCCAAGTCCGAATCGCTCAGCACCATCCTTGCGCGCATTCCTGCAAAACGGGTTGTGCGCGTCGAAGTCGGTCCGGGCTCGCTCTACGGATCGGACTATGCCTCGCGAAGCCAGGTGCTCAACATCATCCTGTCCGAAGACAGCGGCATCGACGGCAATGTCACCGCCAGCGTGGCACGGCAATGGACCGGGCCGATTGTTCCCAACCTGTCGGCGTCGGCAATTATCAAACGTGGCAACAGCAGTTTCAATCTTTCCGCCGGCACCGGCATCGACGACCGCATCGACGAAGGTACCGACAAGCTCACCGACCTGGATAGTGGTCTGCTGTTCGAGAAGCGCCGCAAGGAAAACCATTACCGTCCGCGTGGTCCTTATGTTTCCGCGGGCTGGTCACTGGAAGAAGCGCCCGACCGCGCCATCCACCTCAACGGGAGGTTCCAGCGCTTCACGGAGGATTTCGAGCAGTATAACCAGGTCTATCCCGTCGGCGGCGACCCGCGCCGCGACAGCCTGTTCATGGTCGCAAAATCACCGGGCTATGAAATCGGCGGAGATATCAGCCGGCCCTTGGCTGGCGGTACCGCCAAGTTCGTCGCACTCACCAACCGACGCCATCGCAACAACCTCGATACCGTCCTCGTTCGCGACGGCGACGAAACCGTCGGCGGTTTCGAACAGGGATCGCAGTCGCAGCGTAACGAAACCGTCGGCAAGCTGAGCTGGTCAAAGGCCAATCTGGCCGGCCTCTCGTTCGAAATCGGCGGCGAGGCTGCGGTCAACACACTCGACTACAGCCTCGACCTCTATCTCCTCGGACCGGGTGGTGCGCGGGACCGCATCGACCTACCGCTCGACAATGCGACGGTCAGCGAACGCCGCGCCGAATTTTATGTAAAGGCAGGCAAGCAGCTGACGAAGGCGGTTCGCCTCGATGCGGGTTTGAATTACGAACTGTCGCAGCTCAAGGTGCGTGGCGACACGACTGCCGATCGCTCGCTGAAATTCCTCAAGCCCAGCCTGACCATCGACATCAAGCCCGCCAAAGGTTGGCATGCCCAGTTGATCGCACGTCGGACCGTCGCGCAGCTCGACTTCTTTGACTTCATCAGTGCGGCCGAACTCAGCAACGACCGGGTCAATGGCGGCAACGCCAATCTACAGCCGCAACGCGCCTGGGAGTTTCGCGCCAGCCTCGATCACCCCTTGTTCAAGACGGGCCTGATCAAACTCGATGCCGGATTCGACAGCATCAGCCTGCTGCAGGATCGCATCCTGACCGAGGACGGATTCGACGCGCCCGGAAATATCGGCACCGGCACACGCGCCTTTGCGAGCCTGAACGTCGACGCGCCGCTGGACCGATTCGGCCTCAAGGGAACAAGGCTGCGGCTGTTCGGCCAGCTTCAGCACACCAAGGTCTCCGATCCGATTTCGGGCGATACGCGCGGGTTCAGCGGTTTCTATCCCGACTGGCAATGGAGTGCGGAGCTTCGCCGCGATGCGGGCAAGTTCGCTTACGGAATGTCGCTCAGCGATCGCGACGGTTTCACCTACTTCCGGTCCGACGAAATCGATACCAACTACAATGACGGCATCTACGGCAGCGCCTTCGTCGAATATCGACCCAGCAATCGATCCACGGTCACCCTGAGCGCCGACAATACATTCAACACGCGCGGCCTTCGCGACCGGTTATTCACCTTTCCGAACCGTTCGCTTCCCGATCCGTCGGCCAGCGAGTTTCGCGAACGAAATTCGCATACGACCCTGACCCTGCAGCTCAAACGCAGCTTCGGAAGCGCCGCGGTCAAGCAAGATCCGGCCTAGCCCGACGCCGTCTTCATCGCTAAAGGCCGCGCATCCAATCACAGTCGGGAGCGAGGCCACGTGGGCGAGCCGGTCATCAAGTCGTTCAATTGGGAAGATCCGTTCGGGCTGGACGACCAGCTGACCGACGAAGAACGCATGGTCCGCGACACGGCGGAAAATTACGCCCAGAACCAGCTCCAGCCGCGCGTCACCGAAGCCTATCTCAACGAGAATTTCGACCGCGAGATCATGCGCGAGATGGGCCAGCTTGGCCTGCTCGGCGCAACGGTCTCGCCGGAATATGGCGGCGCCGGCTTGGGCTATGTCAGCTACGGCCTGATCGCCCGCGCGGTCGAGCGCGTCGACAGCGGATATCGTTCGGCCTGTTCGGTCCAAAGCTCGCTGGTGATGCACCCGATCAACGCATACGGCTCCGACGAGCAGAAGAAGAAATACCTCCCCGGCCTCGCCAGCGGCGAACTGGTCGGCTGTTTCGGCCTGACCGAACCCGATGCCGGTTCGGATCCCGGCGGAATGCGCACCCGCGCCGAGAAAGTTGCCGGTGGCTATCGCCTCAAGGGCGCGAAGATGTGGATCACCAATTCGCCGATCGCCGACGTTTTCGTCGTGTGGGCGAAGTCGGAAGAGCATGGCGGTGCGATCCGCGGCTTCGTGCTCGAAAAGGGCATGACCGGGCTGAGCGCCCCCAAGATCAAGGAAAAGCTCAGCCTCCGCGCCTCGATCACTGGTGAAATCGTGATGGACGGCGTCGAGGTCGGCGAGGACGCGCTGCTGCCGCATGTGTCCGGTCTCAAGGGGCCATTCGGTTGCCTCAATCGGGCGCGTTACGGGATCGGTTGGGGTTCGATGGGTGCGGCCGAGGCCTGCTTCGCCGCAGCTCGCCAATATACCCTCGATCGCCACCAGTTCGGTCGCCCCCTCGCCGCCAACCAGCTCGTCCAGCTCAAGCTTGCCAACATGTCGACCGAGATCACGTTAGGCCTTCAGGCGGCGCTGCGGGTCGGTCGGCGGCTGGAGGCGGGGGAGCTCATTCCCGAGACGATCAGCCTCATCAAGCGCAACAATTGCGGAAAAGCGCTCGATATCGCTCGCATTGCCCGCGACATGCACGGCGGCAACGGCATTTCGGCCGAATATCATGTCATGCGCCACGCCGCGAACCTCGAGACGGTCAACACCTATGAAGGTACGCACGACGTCCATGCCCTGATCATCGGTCGGGCGATTACCGGCATTTCCGCTTTCTAGTCGTTCGCTCCGCCGCTATGCTTTTCCCGTCGAACATAGGGGGAAGCATCGATGGCACTTTGGATCGTTCTCGGTCTCGTCGTCCTGGTCGCGCTTTACGCGGTCGCGGTCTACAATCGGCTGGTGCGCCTTCGTGCATTGGTCAAGGAAGGTTTCAGCGGCATTACGGTGCAGCTTCGCCGCCGCGCTGACCTCATCCCCAATCTGGTCGAAACGGTCAAAGGTTACGCCACGCACGAACGTGACACCTTCGACGCGATCACCAAGGCGCGCGGCGCAATGAGCGGTGCCAGCGGCGTTGCCGCGACCGCGGCTGCCGACGCCCAGATGACCGGCTTGATCGGCCGTCTATTCGCGGTCGCAGAAGCCTATCCCGAACTTCGTGCAAGCGAGAATTTCCAGCAATTGCAGGGCGAAATCAGCAGCATCGAGAGCGAGTTGCAGTCGGCGCGCCGCTATTACAACGCCACCGCCCGCGATTTGAATACGCGGGTCCAAAGTTTCCCCGATACGCTGTTCGCGCGCCCTCTCGGTTTCACCGAAGAGGAATATTACAAGGACGAGGATCCGGCGATCCAGAGCGCGCCGAAGATCGACTTCAAGGCGTGACGTCGATGCGCTGGCTGCTCGCCGCGCTGGTTCTCGCCTTTGCCGTGCCCGGCGCCGCGCTCGCCGAGGAACGAATCCTCGACTTCGACAGCCGCATCGCGATCCAGCGCGACGGTTCGATGGAGGTCATCGAAACGATCCGCGTCAACGCCGAAAACATTGCCATCAATCGCGGTATCTTTCGCGATTTTCCAACGCGTTATAATGGCAAGAGCGGACAACGTATCAAGGTCGGTTTCAATCTCGTCTCGACCGAGCGTGACGGGCAGCCTGAGCCATCCAAGCAAGAGCGGCTGTCGAACGGCGTGCGGGTCCGCATCGGCAACCCCGACATCACCGTTCCGATCGGCGAGCATGTCTATCGGATCACCTACCGAACGACGCGCCAGCTCGGCTATTTCAAGGACTTCGACGAACTCTACTGGAATGTCACCGGCAATGGCTGGCGTTTCCCGATCGATCATGCGGGGACAACCATCACCCTGCCCGGCGATGCTCGCTTTGGCGACCGTGCGTTCTACACCGGCAGGCAAGGATCGTCGGGTAGCGACGCCCGGGTGGCCGATGATGAACCGGGCATGATCCGGTTTGAAACGACCGCGCCACTGGCGCCGAAGGAAGGACTGACCATTGCCGCCGCCTTTCCGAAGGGCGTCGTCGAAGGCCCATCGTCCTCGACCAGGCTCGGATGGTTCTTTGCCGACTGGCTACCGCCGCTGGTGGCCGGTGGCGGACTGATCGCCTTGCTGGCATTTCTGCTCAACGCCTGGCGCCGCGTCGGACGCGACCCGCCAGAGGGAACCGTCGTTCCGATCTTCAATCCGCCCGATGCTCTCACGCCCGCTGCGATGCGCTACTTGACCCGCAAGAGCTTCGACAATCGCGCCTTTGCAGCTTCGCTGGTCGACGCCGCCGTCAAGGGACATATCAAGCTGTCCGAGGAAAAAGGCGGCATTTTTTCGTCGACAAAACGCTTCATCGATCGCCAATCGACTCCAGGCGTCATGCCACTCGATGCCGCAGAGCAAGCGTCACTCGATGCCCTCGTCGGTCCGGGCGAGCGGATCGAAATGGATAATGACAATCACTCGGAATTCTCCGCCGCGATGAAATTGCTCGGCGACCGCTTCGACAAGAGGTTTTCGGGGACCGCCTTCAATCGCAACCTCGGCTGGGCATTCGCCGCGGTCGGCGTCTGGCTGGCCGTCTTGTGGGCAACCGCAGCGGTCATTCTCGTCTCGGAAGGTGCGCCGGAAGCCAAGATGGCGCTCGCATCGGCTTTCCTGTTCGGTATCGCCGCGGTGATCTGGGGAATGGTACCGAAGTCGCAAGGCACCAAGGGCTGCGTCATCCAGGCCATTCCGTTCGTCATCGCCGGGCTTGGCGCACTCATCGCGCTTCCCACCATTCCGGCCGCGTTGGCCGCGGGTCGCTGGATTCCCTTGGGGATCGCTGCGCTCGGGCTGCCCTTCGCGCTTAGCGCCTTCGCTTGGATCGACGCGCCAACCAAGGTCGGCCGCGGGATGCTCGACAGGATTGCCGGCTTCAAACAATATCTCTCGATAACCGAGCGCGATCGTCTCGACCGGATGCATGCGCCCGCAGACAATATCGAAATATTCGAACGCTTCTTGCCTTTTGCCATCGCGCTCGATGTCGAAAACCGCTGGGCGGATCGTTTCGAAGGCATGCTCAAGGCTGCCATGGCCGCGCAGTCCTCCGGGGCCGCCTTCGCCTGGTACAGCGGCTCATCAAGCCCGTGGAGCGACACGGGCAACTTTGTCGATTCGATCGGAAGTTCGCTGTCGAGCGCGGTTTCGTCGTCATCGACCGCACCGGGCTCGTCGAGCGGATCGGGTGGTGGCGGTTTTTCGGGCGGCGGCGGCGGCGGCGGAGGCGGAGGCGGCTGGTAGTCAGCCGCGCGGAGCGCGTTTCAGCACAAGCGTCGGTTCTTCATGGTAGTCGGTCTCGCCATATAACGAAAAACCGAGCTTACCGGCCAATCGTATCGACGGATCGTTCGCTGGCGCAATGATCGCCCAGATTGTCTTGTCGGACAGATGTTTGTCGGCCCATTCAAGAACCAGCCGACAAGCCTCGCCGGCTAACCCCTGACCATGAACTTCGGTCGCGAAAATCCATCCCATCTCCGGATCGTCGCCGAACTCCGGCTTGAGATCGCGCCAGGCGTTGAACAGCGCGACTGTTCCGATCAGGCGGTTGTCGCTCTTTCGGACGACGACCCAGCCGCCAAACCCAACAAGCTGCCACATGCCCAGGGTTGCGGCGATGCGTCGCCAGCACTCCTCCTGACCCATCGGGTCCGGGCCGAAATGCTCATGGACAGCCGGCTCGCAAAGAATGGCGTGATAGGGGCGGAAATCTTCTTTCCGAAACGCGCGCAACAGCAAACGCTCGGTCTCCAAGGTTGGAGCCGAGCGTTGCGTCGTGTCCATAAAAGTCGGTTCGACTTACTTTTTCGCGAGCGAAAGACCGCCGAAGCGCTTGTTGAA
>JBDTMR010000095.1:0-6811 GCA_039934175.1 Sphingomicrobium sp. | reverse complement strand
CAAAACTGCCGACACGGTCGAGAAGATCGCGGCCAACACCAACACCACGCTGCTTGCAGCGGCGGTGGCGGCGGCCGGGTTTGCGGTGGCGTCGCCGGTGGCGGCGCACGTCTTCGAACCGGTTGACCTGGGCGATCATTCTGCGATTGGCGGACTGGCGTCGGGCGGGGTCTTCTCGTCGATGACTGCGATCGAATCGACCGGCTCGGCCTTTGCTCTGGCGACGGCGTTGAGCGGTGGGATGAACCTTGATGCGTTGCCGATCCACAACCTGCCCTCGTTCGACCATGGATCGGCCTTCCAGGCCGGCGACCTCGGCGCGATGACGGGAATGGAGGTCTCGACCCAGTCGCTTCTGACGGCGACCGACGCGATGGCGGCCCATATGGCGATCCCGAACATGGCTTCGGATATCGTCATGCCGACCGCCGCGTCGTTGGCAGCGATGAGTGTCATGGGGGTCCAGCATACGACGACGGTCGAACAGATTGTCGCCGATGCCCTTCACGGCGGAAATGCGCAAAGCATGGACGCCCTGTTGAACGCGTTGCCCAATGTCCAGGAAAACACTGGAAATCTGGCGATCGGAACGCTTGCAAGCGGCTTCGACACAAGCGTTCCGACTTGGGACATGGGCCATGGTGCCACCTTTACGGGCGGCGCCGAACTCATCACGCATGAAGCCCTGATGCTTCATCATGATGCCATCCAGCCCGCAGTTAACGGCTGATACTCGTGACGGGCTCCCGGTGGACGGGGGCCCGCTACGATTTAGACTAGATAGTAAAGGGGGAAGACATGAAGAAGCATTTGACCCTGTTGATCCCGGGCGCGCTGCTGTTGGCAGCGACTCCGGCGGCAGCAATCGAACTTCGCGAGGCCGTCCAGGCTGCGCTCAACACCAATCCGGAAATTCGCCAGGCGATCCACAACAAGCAGGCAACGCGCAGCGAGCGCAAGCAGGCCGAGGGTCTGTGGCTTCCGCGCGTTTCCGTCGAAGCTTCGGCAGGCGTCCGCGAGCTGCGCAACCCGAGCCGTCGTTCGCTCGGGATTGGCAACAATACGCTTTATCCGCTCGAGGCCAGTGTGACTGCGGATGAACTGCTGTTCGACATGGGCGGTCGCTCGGCGGAAATCCGCCGCCAGGCATCGCGCACCGACGCCGCTGCGGCGCGGATCGAAGAGCGTAGCGAATATGTCGCGCTCAACGTGTCACGCGCCTACATCGATTATCTGCTTCAGCAGCGCCTGGTTGCGATTGCCGAAGACAATGCGACCTTCCACGAACGCCTGTCGGGCGACCTTCGCGAAGGCGTTGCCAAGGGCTCGATCAGCATCGCCGATCAGCAGCAGGCCGAAGAACGCCTGCAGTCGGCACGTGCCCGGGTGACCCAGGCACGCGAAGATCTCGACACCGCAGCCATCCAGTTCCAGACGCTGGCCGGTGTGCCCATCGACAGCGTCCAGATGCCGCCCGATTTGTCGAGCGCGCTTCCGGCCTCGCTTCAGGAAGCCGAGGCCCTAGCCCGCGCACAGAACCCGCGCGTCCAGGAATCGATCGCGGATCTCGCGACTGCTCGCGAAGTCACCAAGGCCGCGCGCTCCGAAATGGGGCCCCGCGTCAACCTTGAAGGCACGGCCCGGATTGGCCACGACATCGACGGCTTCGAAGGCAAGACGACCGACGTCATGGGCCGCGTTGTCATGCGTTGGCTGGTCTTCAATGGCGCGACCAACGTGAATAACGTTCGCGAGCAGCAGGCGCGCGCCGATGAAGCGCATGCCCGCGTGTTCGAACAGACCCGGCGCGCCGAAGAGGATGCGCGGTCGGCCTGGAGCCGCCTGACCAATCAGAGCCGTCTGGTCACCGAACTGGAGACCCAGGGCCGCGTTACCGATGACCTGCTGCTTTCGTATCGCGAGCAGTTCAATGTCGGTCGTCGTTCGCTGCTCGACGTGCTGGATGCCCAGAACACGCGTTACAACGTGCAGGCTCAGGCCGAGACCGCGCGTCTTGCCAAGCTCTATGCACAATATCGACTGCTTGCCTCGACCAATCGTCTGATCGAAGCGCTTGGCGTCAACATGCCGACCGAGGCATGGAGCGATGAGCGTGCACGGTATCGGGTCAACCCGATCCCGGCATCGGACCTCGAGGAAAACAGCCTTGCGCAACCGTTGATGGGCCCTCCGGCCCCGACAGCGCAGCGCTGATCTGTTGAAGGGAACGGGTGTTGAGTATCATGCATTGGCTGGATTCTGCGCCTTCGCGTGAGGTCGACCCCGTTCTCGACTGCCTGGCCTTCCTCGCGCGCAGGGCGGATCGGCCGTCTTCCCCTGTCCTCTTGCGTGCGGGGTTGGCACTATCGGAACACGGAACTTTGCCATTCCACCAGATCGAGCCCGCGCTCGACCAGGTGGGCATGCGCGGTGCACCGATGGTGCGGCGCCTCAAGGGGTGGCCGAGTCAGCGCCTCCCGGCGATTCTCGAGTTTCGCGACGATCGGGCCGCCGTCCTCCTGGAAACCCGGGCGGGTGATGGCCTGATCTTCGCTCCCGGCGTGGCTGAGCCGATCTGGGTATCCCTCGATGAACTGCAGAATGCCTTCACCGGAAAAGCGGTTTTCGTCGAAGCGGATCCATCCCGTGAACGAGAGAATGAGCGGCCTTGGGACAAGGCCAAGCGTAGTCACTGGTTCTGGTCGGAAGTGTGGAAGGAGCGCAGCCAGTTCTGGCCGGTCATGCTCGCCGCGCTGATCGTCAACCTGCTGGCGCTCGCCGTCCCGCTGTTCACGATGAACGTCTATGATCGGGTTATCCCGAACAAGGCGATCCCCACCCTTTGGGTCCTCGCGCTTGGCGTGATGCTGGCCTTGGCCTTCGACTTCGCATTGCGGCTGGCGCGTTCGCGTCTGGTCGACGAGATCGGCCGGACATTGGATGCCAAGCTGAGCCAGAAGCTGTTCGAAAAGGTGATGAACCTGCCTATGGCGAGCCGCCAGGGCAGCACTGGCGCGCTGGCCAAGCGCGTCTCCGAATATGAACTGGTTCGAGACTTTTTCGCGTCGACCACGGTCGTGCTTCTGGTCGACATGAGCTTCCTTATCATCTTCCTGATTTTTATCACCATCCTTGCCGGATGGCTGGTCGTCGTTCCGCTGATCGGGATCGCCCTGATGGCGATTGCGGGCTTTTCCCTGCAAAAGCAGATGGGACGCACCTCGCTCGACGCCCAGGCCGACGCAAGCCTGCAGCATAGCGTACTGGTTGAGGCGATCGGCGGACTCGAGACGTTGAAGGCATCGCGCGCTGAAGGACAGATGCTCGGTCGCTGGCGGCGCTATTCGGCAATGACCGCCGCAACCAACGAGAAGATGCGCAGAAGTACTGCGGTTGCGGTCAACCTCGCCAGCTCATCGCAGCAGATCATGAGCGTCGCGCTCTTGGTCGGCGGCTTCTACAAGTTCAATGCGGGCGACATTTCGATGGGCGCGATCATCGCCATCGTCATGCTTGCGGGCCGTGCGATGTCGCCAGTCGGCCAGTTCGCGTTCCTCATGACGCGCGCCAAGCAGGCGCTGACGACGATGGCCTCGCTGCAGGAAATGATGTCCGTGCAGGACGAGCGGCAGACGGCGTCACGCAGCATGGTTCCCGAAATTCGCGTCGGCAAGATCGAGCTCGACCATGTCGATTTCGCTTATCCGAACGTTCCGGTGAATGCGCTCAGTGACATTAGCCTGAAGATCGAACCGGGCGAACGGATCGGGATCATCGGTCGGGTTGCATCGGGCAAGTCGACGCTTGGGCGCTTGCTGTGCGGCCTCTATCCGCCTGCCGATGGTATCATGATGGTCGATGGCCTCGACAGCCGCCAATATCATCCACACCAGCTGCGTGATGCCTTCCGCTTCGTTGCGCAGGACAGCGAATTGTTCAGTGGGTCGGTGCGCGACAATCTGATGCTGGGCGCGGCCAAGGCCGACGACCAGCAATTGATCGATGCGGTCGTCCGCTCGGGCGCCGACATCTTCCTGTCACGCGATGCGGCCGGCTTCGACCTTCCGGTCGGCGAGCGCGGCAACCGCCTGTCGGGCGGTCAGCGCAGCCTGCTGGTCCTGGCGCGCGCGTTGGTCAGCCCATGCCAGATGCTGTTCCTCGACGAGCCGACCGGCGCGATGGACACGCAGACCGAAAATTACTTCATCGAGCATCTCAAGACGGCACTGTCGAAGGATCAGACGCTGATCGTGTCGACGCATCGTCATCAGATGCTGAACATCGTCGACCGCCTGATCGTCATCGACGGCGGCAGGATCGTCGCCGACGGCAAGCGCGACGAGATCCTCGGCCGATTGAGCAAAGCCGCGGCAGGCGAGGTCAAGCAATGACCGCCCTCTACGCCCGACTGCCCGGATCGCCGATGGCGAAGCGCGTCATGATCGCGCTTGGCGCCTTGGTTCTGGCTGTCATTGCCTACTTGATCGTCGCGGCGAATTTCATGCCGTCCGCATCCGCAGAGCCGATCATGCCGGCGCGCGCTGCCGCGCTGGTCGAGGCCACAAGTGGCGACGAGGCGGATGACGTACGCGCCGTTGGCGATCGGGCCAAGCTGATCAATGCGGCGATGCCGTTCGACAAGGCACCGGTGCTTGCCGCGCGCGCCTTCGTCATTCCGGTGGCCGATGATCTCGATCACCGCCGCGCCCTGCTGTGTCTGACGCAGGCGGTTTATTATGAGGCGGGGTTCGAGCCGATCGAGGGCCGCCGCGCCGTTGCCCAGGTCGTGCTCAATCGCACCAAGCATCCGGCCTTTCCGAAATCGGTCTGCGGCGTCGTCTATCAGCGAAATTCGACGCCGGTCTGCCAATTTTCGTTCGTTTGCGACGGATCGCTTGATCGTCGACCGGAAGCCGGCGCTTGGCACGTCGCGCAGCAGGTTGCTGCCGCCGCGCTCGCCGGTTTCGTCGAGCGGGAAGTGGGCGCTGCAACCCATTATCACGCCGATTATGTCGCACCGCGCTGGGCTCCATTGCTCGCCAAGACGACCAAGATCGGCGCCCATATCTTCTATCGCTGGCCAGGTGCCTGGGGCATGCCGGCGGCGTTCACCGGTCGCTACATCGGCGAGCCGCGCGATCCGGCGACGATGCGTCCGCTCATCCTGCGCCAGTCGGACGATGCGCCGATCGGGGTCGAGGACGTCATCGCGCAAGGTCCGGTTACCGACGGGACGCTGCTCAAGCGCGCACCGAACGACGTCGGCGGATTGCTTGACACGACGAAGGGTTGGACGCTCAATATTCCGATGCCGGGCGAAAGCGACAGCGCCTCGCGCCGGATCGCCGAGCAGGAGCGAGCGGCTGCGCCGACCCCTGTCCATACAGCGGCCCAAAATGATGCAGCCCCACAAACGCGCGTGATTGCGTCTCGCTGAGGAAGTATAGGGCCCCATGGCGTCGATTCCCCTGATTGGTGGCCTTACAGCCCGCCACAATGAGCTGACCGGTTCGAAGCGCATCATCGTTTATGCGGCGACCGGCTTCGTGCTTTTCATTCTCTGGGCGGCGTTAGCGCATGTCGACGAGGTCACAGCTGGTCAGGGCCGAGTTATCCCGTCGAGCAAGGTACAGGTTATCCAGTCGAGCGATCCGGCAACGGTGGTCGAGATGCTCGTACGTTCGGGCCAGACCGTGAAGCGTGGACAATTGCTCGCCCGCCTCGACAATCCGCAGAGTCGATCGGTCCAGGCCGAGACTGACGCGCTCGAAGCGCGCGCCCAGCGGCTGCAATCGGAAGGCTCGGGAAGTTCGGCAGGCGGCCTCGGCGGCGACGAAGCGGCGTTGAGTTCGATGCGTCGCCAAGCCCTTGGAAGCAGGGTCGCGGCGCTGCGGTCTTCGGCGGAACAGCGTCGGCGCGAAGCCGCAGAGGCTGCGGCAACCATTTCCTCGCTTTCGCGAAGCCTTCAGCTCGCGCAGGAAAATGTGAACCGGCTTCAGCCGCTGGCCGAGAAGAAGATTGTTCCGCAGACCGAACTGGCCAACGCCCAGCGCGACGTCATTGACCTTCAGGGGCGGATCGCCGCGGCGCGTGAACAACAGGGCCGCGCCCAGGCGGCGGTCAGCGAAGCGCTGAGCCAGGCCAATGAGGCGAATTTCCAGTTTCGCCAGGATGCGCTGAACGAGCGTAGCCAGGTCACCGCAAAGATTGCCGCAAACGAGCAGACCTTGCGCGGCGCCGAGGGTCGGAACGGACGGCTTGAGCTGCGCTCGCCGGTCGATGGCGTGGTCAACGACGTCAAGGTCACGACGATCGGTGGATATGTCCAGGCCGGCGAAAAGGTCATGGAAGTCGTGCCGATGGGCGAGAGACTGCTCGTCGAGACTCGCGTCAAGCCGAGCGATATCGCCTTCATCAAGGTCGGCGACAAGGCATTGATCAAGGTCACCGCCTACGACTTCTCGACCTACGGCGGCCTGGAAGGTCGAGTGGTCCAGGTTTCGCCGGATTCGATCTACGACGAAGCAGAGCGGCAGGCCTATTTCACGGTGATCGTCGAGACCAACCGCAGCTACCTGAAGTCCGGCGCCCGCCAATTGCCGATCACGCCGGGCATGATCACCGACACCCAGATCATCACCGGACGCAAAAGCATCCTGAAATATCTGTTCAAGCCGATCCTGAAAGCGCGCAGCGAAGCGCTTCGCGAGCGCTAGGTTCGGTCAGAAGGGCAGTGCAAGTCCGCCGAGCACAAGACCGGCGGAGACGAACGCCATGCTGCCGAGGTCGGTGGGCCGGGCGATCTCTTCTG